>CAYMWG010000031.1:0-16560 GCA_964393765.1 uncultured Phycisphaeraceae bacterium | reverse complement strand
ACGCAAAGAACGTTCGGTACGGCTCGCCCGCGTGCTGGGTCCGCAGTTCCTTCATGTTCGTGAAGCGCGAGCCTTTCACCGTGTCCACTTGAGGCCTGCCAAGGCCCGGGCCGACGGCCGCGAGAATCTCGATGTCGTGGGCGAGCGACTCCTGAACCGTCTCGGGGAGGGCCTCCCACCAGGCCTCAACCTCGTCGGTGTACTCGACCTCCCACATCGACAGTATTCCATCTCAGATATATTCGTCAAGGCGCATACACAGTTTCTTTCGAGGCCCCCGTCGCCTACACCCTGAAGATCGACCCAAGTTTCTTGCCCATCAGTGCCGCAGCGCCCACCAGCGTCACCGTGAGCAGCGCCATGCCCCACACGCCCATCGCGCTGGCGATGTACGGGCCGTCCCCCAACCGGTTCAAGAACATGAAGATCGCCTTGGTGATCGGGTAGTCCTGCTGCTGCTGTGCGAGGATGAGCGAGTCGGATACCTCCAACATGCAGAACGAGAAGGCCAGCAGCGCGCCGGCCGTCAGGTTCGCGGCGATCAGCGGCAGGATGACCTTGCGCACCGCGTACGCGCGCGTCGCGCCCAGGTTCATCGCGGCCTCCTCGAGTTCGCCCGAGGTCTGCTCCAGTCCCGCGACCGTCGCCCGCACGATGTACGGCAGGCGGCGGACCGCGTACGCGATGATGAGCAGCGGCACGGGGTTCGGGTCCACGCCCGTCACCGACACCAGCCCCTCGAGTGGGTGCCCCTTGCCGAATGGCCACTCCAGGGACAGGGCAACGTAGCCGAAGGCCATCACCAGCCCCGGCACCGCGAGGGGCAACATGCACAGGGCATCGAGCACCGCTCGGCCGCGGACCTTGGTGCGGACGAGCACATAGCCGATCAGGACGCCCAGGAACAGGTCGATGAGCACCGCGGCTGAAGCGAGTTTCAGAGAGTTCACGATCGAACCGAAACTCTCCGGGTGGCCGAGCGCGACGCCGAAGTGGTCAAGCGTGTACGAGGTCGGCAGCACCGTGCCGTACCACTGCCCCGGCGAGGAAAGCGCCAGCAGGATCACGCCGAGATGCGGCAGGAGTGCGACCGCCGTGACCAGCGTGAACAGCCCGGTGACGGCCCATGCCGGCGCGCCCGTCAGCCTGCGCTCGCCCCCGGCGAGCGAGGCCTTGGAATACATCGCGTAGGCGCGCCCGCCGAGCACCATGCGCCCGAGGAAATAGATCGCGATCGCCGCGGTCAGCATGACCAGCGTGAGCGCGTACGGCTCGGCGCTGGTTTCCACTTCCTTCAAACGCGTGTAGATCTGCACGGGGGTGACGCTCGTGTAGTCAAACACCAGCGGCGTGCCCAGTTCGGTGAACGACCAGATGAACACGATCGTCCCGCCCGCGAACAGGCCCGGCCGGATCAGCGGGAGCGTGATGGTGAAGAACCGGCGGATCGGCCCGCAGCCCAGGTTCTCGGCGGCCTCCTCGAGCGCGGGGTCCAGGTTCGCCAGCGCGGCGGTCGCGTTCAGATAGATAATCGGATAGAGCGCCAGCGCCTGCAGCACCACCACGCCCCAGAACTTGGCGCTCCCCAGCCAGTCGCCCTCGATCCCAAGCAGCGCGTTGATCGACCCCTCGCGCCCGAGCAGGGCCTGCATCCCCAGTGCGCCGACGAACGGCGGCAGGATCAGCGGCACCAGGATGAGCGATGAGAAGACTTTTTTAAGAGGAAAGGCGTACTTCGCGGCGCACACCGCCAGGGGCAGCGCGAGCAGGACCGTGAGCACGGTGGTTGTGGCCGCGACGCGGAAGGAGTTGAGGAGCCCACCGACGAGCAGCGGGTCCTCGAAGATCAGCGCGAGATGGCGGAGAGTGAACTCCTCGCCGGCAGGCGTGACGTGTACGAACGCGCCGCGGACCATCAGGAAGATTGGATACAGAAGTGTCGCGCTGAGCAGCGCGAGCAGAAAGATCAGCAGCGCGTACTGCGAAGTTGTCCGAGGCAGCCTGAGTTTCGCCGCGCCGGTGGCCATAGGGCCGGAGTTTACACGCGCGACCGGCACGGAGTGCCGGCCCACCTGTTCACTCCGTCGCTGCGAGGTCGCGGATCACGCGCTCGAAGTGCGCGCTGGAGGCATCCAGCCCGCCGGGCCGGTTCCGCAGCGGCCACAGCCGGCGGTGCTCGGCGAGCACGCCGCGTGCCTGGTCAAGCAGCCCAACCTGGTCCTCCCATCGCATCGTGCCACCGGGCCCAACCCGGCGCTGCATCGCCCCATGTTCCGCGGCAAAGTGTGCGTACCGCACGGTCTGAACAACCTCATCGCGCAGGAGCGGGTCGGCGATCACCGGGGCGCGGGCCGCGAGTGCATTTATCCGGGCCACCACCCCCTCGAACGCCTCGACCGGCGCGGCGACGTAGCGCCCGCGTTGCTCGGGGTTCCAGCCCCCGGGCACGGGCACCGGCGGCATCAGGTCCGTGAAGATTGCCGATGCATTCCGTACTCCGTCCACTTCGCGCCGCGGCACGCGGCAAGTCCGCCGCAGTTCGAGGTCGGCATCGCCCAGTTCCTCCAGCCACGGACCCAGCGCGAGCGTGTCGTCGCCAAACACATGCATCGATGCTGCGCGGGCATCAAATGCCCGTGCGCCCGCCGGGTTCCACGCCGCCTCCGCCGCTTGGGCCAGGCCGATCAGCGCCACCGGCCACTGCTGGTGATGACCCGTGTCGCCCCAGTCCGTGATGAGGAACCCTGGTGCCCGACGCGCTGCGCCCTCGCCTTCTCCGGCGTGCGCAAATCCCTGCTCCGCGGCCGCGGCCACATTCTCGCGGCGCTCCGTCGTGCGTCCGTAGATCGACCGCCAACTCGATGTCCCCGGGCACACCCACGGCTCCAGCCCCGCGCCGCGCAGGTCATCGCACCACTTCCCGAACACCGCGTCTGGCTCATACCCCCAGGCCAGGCCGATGAGGTCCCTGGGCAGGTCGCTGAGCGAGCCGGGCTGCGAGAGGGCGATGTCGGCCCAGAACATCGGGCGCTTGCCCGTCTCGCGCGCCATCGCGCAGATCTTGTTGACGAACTCGACATACAGCGACACCCGCCCCTGCTCGCCCCCGCCGCGACGCGCGACCTCCAGCCTGCTGCGCCCCCATCCGATGTCGAAGGTCTCATCGCACCCGATGTTCACGAGCGGCGAAGCGAAGCATGGGCACAACTGCGCGAGCAAGCCGCGGACAAACTCCTGGCTCTCCGGCACGACCGGGCACAGCGAGAACGGTCCCTTGCGCGGGTACTCGAGGAACTTCCACTCGGCCTCGCCTTCGATCTCCGCCAGCGGGTTGTACTTCGGCAGGCGCAGCCAGTGCGCCAGGTGGCCAAAGCAGTTCTGGTTGGCCGCGAGTTCAACCCCCCGCTCGCGGCAGTAGGCGTCCAGCGCGCGCGCCTCCTCGGGCGTGATCGCCGATGAGCCGCGCCACGCCTCCTCATGCCCGGCGTAGGCGAAGGTGTGCTCGGTGTACAACTGAAGGTGATTGAACTTGAGCGATGCGAGCAGGTCCACGGTCTGCATTAACGAGGCCATCGTCGGGACCTTGTTGCGCGACACGTCGAGCATCACGCCGCGCCGGGTGAAGGCCGGCTCGTCGTCGATGTCCAGGGCCGGGAGGCTGCGCGGGAACTGGCGGAGGAGTTGGGCCAGGGTGCGCAGACCGTGCGTGACGGCGCGGGGCGAAGCCCCGCGGACCTCGACCGCGGGCCAGCGACTGACCCCCGCCTTCCACGGGCGAACCGTGAGCCGGTAGGCGTCGTCGTTCCTGATCCGGCCGTCCGCACCGTCGATCGCCAGCCACCCGCGCGCTTCCTCGGCCAGCCTTGGGGACGGAGGTTGGGCCGGGATGGACCACGCGGCCACCCGCGCCGCCATGCCCACGGGCACCTCGGCCGCACCGGTCTGGAGCGAAACTCGGCGGGGCGAAGGCAGGAGGATGGGAGTGGGCGATACCACGGCCAAAGCCTAACCCCTTGCGGGACCGCAAGAACCGGGTACGCTCAGGCAGTCGGGTGGCGGGCTCCACAAATTAAATTGCACTCTGAGAGTGATTTCAGCCGGTATAACCCTTTCATTTCATAATCTTCAGTCCGCATAACGTCGCGATAGGAAACATCCCCCCGCTGATCGCGTATAGAAGCAGCCTTGATCGCGGGCGCGGTCCCCGGATGTGCTGTTTGGCCGGAAAGACCATTGCCCAAATCGCGGCAGTCAGTACACTGGCCTTGCCCGGCCGGGGCGGTCGCCCCAAACTTGATCCGTGACCGGGCATGGTTGGTCCAATCGGAGGCGTGATGGATATTACTGGTTCGACTCGTGCCCCTCACCGGGTTGTGATTTGCGCGCACATCCTTGCCGTCGCGGCTCTTTCATGCGCATCGGGTTCGGCCATTGCCCGAACTGACGTCGCGGCGGGCGGGGGCGGTGCCCTCCACCTCCGCACCGGCGCGGTGCAGACGTCCCCGGGCAGCAATCTCCTGACCAATGGTCTGGGGATCGTGGCAGGCAGCAGGTACGTCGTCCAACTCGATGGCCCGATGACCGCGGAGCGTTCCGAATTTCTGGTGAAGGCCGGCATCACGCTCGGCGATTATCTGCCCGACAACGCGTGGATCGTGAAACTCGATCAGCCGGGAATCATCGCCATCCGCGCAATCCCCTTTGTGTCGTGGCTCGGCGCGTTCGACAACGCCTGGAAGATCGACCCGGAAATCGGCGCTCGCCCATACGCGTCGGCCGAGCGCAAGTCGCTCGCCGCGCTCGGGCTGTGCCAGGTCGTGGTGGTGGTCTTCGAGAATGAATCGCCCGACGCGGCCGTGGACGCGATGGTCAAGGCCGGCGGCCAGGTGATCGGCGGCAATCTGTGCGGCCCGCAGTGGATGATCGACGCGGTGCTGACGCCCGTCGCGGCCCGCGCCCTCGCGACCCTCCCGACCGTGCAGTTTATCGAGGATGCGCCCGAGGCATCGCTCCGCAACGATTCCAACCGCTGGATCCTTCAGAGCAACGTGAGCGGGCAGACGCCGATCTGGAACGCCGGCATTCACGGCGAGGGGCAGGTCGGCGGACTGATCGACGACACGCCGCGCGAGACGCACTGCATGTTCGATGACTCGCCCGCGCCCGGGAGTGTGTTGCACCGCAAGTTCATCGGCTGGCGGAACACGACCAGTGCGGCGTTTCACGGCACGCACACCGCGGGCACGATGGCCGGCGACAACGCGCCCTTCGGCGTGTACAGCACCAACGACGGGCTCGCGTACGCAGCGAAGATCTCGTTCTCGGGTCTCAACGCCGTGACCAGCAATCCCTCGACCCTCCAGCCCCGGCTCCAGGACCAGCACAACGACGGTGCCCGCGTCCACTCGAACTCCTGGGGCGATGATGGCACGGTCGTGTACACCACCTGGTGCCGGCAGATCGACCTCTTCACCTGGGCCAACGAAGACAGCGTGGTCGCGTTCGCCGTGACCAACCTGGGCAGCCTGAAGACTCCCGAGAACTCGATCAACTGCCTCGCGGTCGGCGCGAGCAACGATTCACCGTCCCAGAACACTTTCTGCTCCGGCGGCCAGGGGCCCACGGTCGACGGGCGTCGCAAGCCGGAGGTGTACGCCCCCGGCTGCAACACCCAGTCGGCGGATTCGGCCACGACGTGCGGCGTTACCCCTGCGACGGGCACCTCGATGGCTTGCCCGGCGATCTCGGGCGCGGGCCTGCTGGCGCGCCAGTATTTCACCGCCGGCTATTACCCCACCGGGGCCGCGGTCCCGGCCAACGGCTTTACGCCTACCGGCGCGCTCATCCGCGCGGCGCTCCTCAATGGCACGGTGGATATGACCAATATCACCGGCTATCCGAGCAACCGGGAAGGCTGGGGCCGCCTGCTGCTGGATGACTCGCTGGCGTTCAGCGCTGACGCCCGCAAACTCCTCATCACCGATGTTCGCAACGCACAGGGCCTCACCACCGGCCAGCAGGTCGAGCGGCAGATTGTCTGCAACAGTTCGGGCCTGCCCCTGAAGATCACGCTCGTCTGGACCGGCCCGGCGGCCACGGTCAATGCCTCTGACCCCGTCATCAACAACCTGGACCTCGAAGTGGTGTCGCCCTTCGTGCAGACGTATCGCGGGAACGCGTTCGCCGCCGGACAGTCGAGCACGACGGGCGTGGCGGACCTCAAGAACAATGTCGAGCAGTTCCTGCTCAACGCGCCCACCCCCGGGACGTACACGGTGCGCGTCAAGGGCACCACGGTGAACCAGGGTCCCCAGGGCTTTGCCGTCGTCATCACCGGCGATGTGACCGAGCCGTGCTCCCCGCCCACGATCGAACTTCCCCCGGAGACCACGATCGTCACCGAGGGCGACATGGTCGCGTTCAGTGTGGGCGCGACGGGCTCGGGTCTCTCGTATCAGTGGCGATTTGACGGCTCGCCGCTCGCCGACGACGGTCGGATCAGCGGCTCGAACGGGCCGATGATCACCATCAACCCCGTGGTGACGGGGGACACGGGATTGTACGATGCGGTGGTCGGCAACGCCTGCGACGAGACGGTCTCGGCCAGCGCCCTGCTCATCGTGAACCTGGCGAACCCGTGCGTGCCGGACCTCGATGGCCTTGCGGGCCTCGACGTGGCGGACATCTTCTTCTTCCTGTCGCTCTGGTTTGCCGACGGCCCCGCTGCGGACTGGGACACCCTCAACGGTGTCGATGTCCCCGACATCTTCTCGTATCTGTCCGACTGGTTTGCGGGCTGCTGAAGCCCCGTCGTATCCCGCGATCGGGATGACGCAAGTCAACCTCCGTGACGGGCTGCTCCCCGCGAGTTGCCCCGTTGAGCATTCGCATCCGAAGGACTATTACTCCATGACACGACGACTCAACTCATTTCTTCCGTCCTTGCTCCTGACACTCTGCGGCGTTGCCGTTCCCGCGCTGGGTGCGGACCAGGCCGCACCGGGCGGGACAAATGTCGCGAGAGCGCAGCAGGGCTTCCTGGCCCTCAACCCAGGCGTGAAACTTCATGCCCAGGGCACGGGACCGATGACGCTGCACGGCCCCGCGTTCTCCGGTGGCATCTCCGCCGAGGACAGCGCGGGCCGCTTCGTGCGCGAGCACGCCGGCATCTTTGGTGCCGAGCACGCGGACCTCTCGGCCCGCGGACTCAACGCCGATGGCGCACATGTGCTCCCCGTTTCCTACGACGGCGCGGCCAACGCCTACAAGTTCACGCTTGTGAACTACACGCAGGCACGCGACGGCCTGCCCGTCTGGCGGTCGGATGTCCGCTTGCTCGTCCGCAACGAGGCGGGCTTCCCGCTCGTGCTCGCCAAGTCCGCGCTCAAGAACCTCGGGGCTTTCCGCGTCGGTGCCGACCTTCGCGCCAAGGCCATCACCGAGGCGGTCGCGAACGATGCCGCGCTGGGCATCTTCCCCAAACTCGACGCGTTCGAGGCCGGGCAACTGGTGATCTTCGCGGGCAGCCCGGACGTGCCCGATGCGCCGATCCTCGCGTGGGAGTTCATCGGCAACGGACCGGCGGGTGCCGACGGCGTGCCGCAGCGATGGCTCTTCATCGTGGACGCGGTCACCGGCGCGGTCGTTTACCGCGAGAGCCTGGTCCTGCACGTCGATGTGAGCGGCAACGTCAGCGCGTGGGCAACGCCCACCGACCGGGCGGGCGCGTGCGACGCGGCCACCCTGCACCCTCTGCCCTATGCACGGGTGCAGATCACCGGCGGGAACTTCGACTACACCGATGTGGACGGCAACTTCACCATCACCAACGGCGGCGCGGCGCCCGTCACCGTCACCTCCTCGCCCCGCGGCCAGTTCTTCCGCGTGTTCAACCAGTCCGGGACCACCACCGAACTGAGCCAGAGCGTCACGCCGCCGGGGTCGGCCAACTTCGTTCATAACCCCACCCAGACGACCGAGGCCACGCTCTCAGAGGTCAACTGCTACATCGAATCCAACGTGGTGCGCGACTACACGCTCGCGTTCAACCCGGCGTTCCCCGCGGTCTCGACGAGTTCAGAGTTTCCCGTCAATGTCAACATCGCCAACTCGTGCAACGCGTTTTACGATTCCGTGTCGATCAACTTCTTCTCGGGCGGCGGCGGGTGCAACAACACGGGTTTCTCGACCGTTGTCCACCATGAGTATGGCCACCACATCGTCGCGGTCGCCGGCTCGGGCCAGGGCGCTTACGGCGAGGGCTTCGGCGACGTGATGGGCGTGCTGATCACCGACGATTCGCAACTCGGTCGGGGGTTCTCAAACTGCGCTTCGGGCATTCGCAACGCCAACAACTCCTGCCAGTACAGCGCGACAGCGTGTTCTTCGTGCGGCTCGGCCATCCACTCCTGCGGCCAGTTGCTTTCCGGCTGCGTGTGGAGCATCCGCACCAACTTGCTCGCCACCCATCCCGCCCAGTATCGCCAGATCGTCTCGAACCTGGCCATCAACTCCGTGCTCCTGCACCAGGGAACGTCCATCGGCAACGACATCGTCATCGACTTCCTCACGCTCGACGATGACGATGCCGACATCTCCAACGGCACCCCGCACTACACCCAGATCGCCAATGGCTTCATCGCACACGGCCTGACGCCCCCCATCCTCCCGCCCCTGGCCTTCTCCTATCCCGACGGCCGCCCGCAGTTCGTCTCTCCCACCAGCGGCACGACGATGCTTGTGCGGGTCACCCCAGGCCTAGGCGGAACGCCCCAGCCCGGCACCGGCATGCTCCACTTCAACACCGGCTCGGGCTTCGTCGCGACGAGCATTGCGTCGGTCGAGCCCAACCTCTACCTCGCCACCTTCCCGGTTGTCCCCTGCGGCACCACGATCAGTTACTACGTCTCTGCGCGGACCACCACCAACACGCTCATCGTCAATCCCGTCGGGGCGCCGGCCTCCTTCCGGACAACCGTCGCCGCGACGGGCATCGAGGCGGTTCTGTCGGACGATTTCGAGACCGCGATGGGATGGACCGTAACGTCCGATGCGACGACAACCGCCGGCATCTGGACGCGCGTCAACCCAACCGCCGCGTTCGTCGGCAGCGTGCAGTCGCAGGCGGAGGACGATGTGACCGCCGACCCGGGCACAATGTGCTTTGTCACGGGCAACGCCGCTCTGGGCGCAACGGCCGGCCAGCAGGACATCGATGGCGGCGCAACCACCCTGCTCAGCCCCGTGTTCGACCTTGCCGGCACGGCCTCACCCGCCATCGGCTACTGGCGCTGGTACTCGAACCACGCGGGAGCCGCCCCCGGCGCCGACACCTTCGTCATCTCCATTTCGAGCAATGGCGGCACCAACTGGACCACCGTCGAGACCGTGGGCCCCACCGGCCCGGAGACCGAGGGCGGCTGGATCTACCACGAGTTCAACGTGACCTCGTTCGTCCCCACCTCCGCAACCATGCAGATGCGGTTCGTGGCCTCGGACCTGGGCGACGGCTCGCTGGTCGAGGCGGGCCTTGATGAGTTTGTCGTCTCCACCTTCGTGTGCGATACCTTCTGCCCCGGCGACTTCGACGAGAACGGCACGGTCGAAGTGCCCGACATCTTCGCGTTCCTCTCGGCCTGGTTTGCCCTTGACGGCTCGGCGGACGTTGACGGGGTGCCCGGCGTCACCGTGTCCGACATCTTTGCGTTCCTGAGCGACTGGTTCGCTCCCTGCCCGTAAGTCCTCTGCGGGCAGACATCTGCACTACAGAAGCCACGTCCGAGAATGCTCGGCGTGGCTTCTTTGCAAATTATTCTCGCCGCGCACCCGGCCGCGCGGTATCTTGAAGGGCAACGTCCCCGCGAACGGGCGAGGACGCTTATCGCTCGTACCTGCCTTGCCGCATCGCGACTACAGGTTCATGCGCACGAACATGCACAAATTTTGCGCCCATTTACTCCCCCGGGCGGTCGGCCTTGCTCTCGCCGTGGTCGCGATGCAGGCGGGCGGTCGCTGCGTGGCGGGGCCGCTCCCATGCGCCGCCGCGGTCAGCCCAATCGCGACCGGACAGGCCAGCGCGTTCGACTCGGCGCTCGAGCGCATCGCCCGACAGAGCGACAACCCCGCGCGGGCCCGCCAATCGCTGCTCCTGCGCGTGGCCGCTTGGCCGATGTGCTACCCCGACAACCTCAGCGAGGAAGAATGGGAGGCCATCTTCCAGGCGACGGGGTTTCTCAATCCTGCGGAAGGCGGCGGGGACGGCGTGCAGGTCCGCTACTACATCCAGTCCCAGGCGTGGCTGGGTGAGGGCCGGACCGACACCTCGGGCCGCGCCCAGCCCGCCAGTCTGACCTACTCCTTTCCCGATGACGGCACGACCTGGGGGCTGAGCTCCTCGGGCTTCCCGACGGGACCGAACACGCTCGACGCCGAACTCATCGCGGTCTTTGGCGACCTTGATCGCGGGCGTGAGCACATCCGCCAGGCCCTCGCCGGATGGCGCATCAACACGGGCGTTCAGTACCGTGAAGTCGCCGACAACAACAGCCCCATGGACCACAGCACCGCGCGCAACCCCGCTCGCGGCGACATCCGCATCGGGGCCCTGGACCTGAATGTCGGCGTGCTGGCTTACAACTCCTACCCCGTGGGCGGCGGCACCGGCTCGCTCTCCGGCGGGGACATGTGCCTCAACTCGTACTACTTCCTGTCAACCTATCTCGCGAACCCGGGCGTCGATTTCCGCTACCTCCGCAACACCATCACCCACGAGCACGGGCACGGCCTGGGCCTGCGGCACTCCGTCCCCTGCAACACCACCAAGATCATGGAGCCCCAGGTCGGCGCTCAGATCACGGGTTTGCAGATCGACGACATCCGCGGCGGCCAGCGCAACAACGGCGACCGCTTCGCGGGCAACAACAGCTCCGCCGACGCACTACCCCTCGGGGAACTCGGCTCGCCCGCCGCGGTCTCGATCCTTGTCCCGTCGGTGTCCACCAACGGCGCGGCGGGTTACGACTTCAGCCACACGGACTGGTACACCTTCACTCTGGGCGCATCACGCAGCGTCTCCATCACCGCCGAGCCGTTCGGCGGCTTCTACACCACCGCGGAGCAGGACAGCGGCTGCACCGGCTCGCCGCTGGACGATGTCAACGCGCAAGCAGCGGGCAACCACAAGATCGAACTCCGCCGCCCCGCCTCCACGCTCCTCCAGTCGAGCAACACCTCCGCGGCGGGCCTGCCCGAGACGCTCAATGCCGGTGTGCTCCCGGCGGGGACGTACTTCGTGTCCATCCGGGACATCCTGCCCGATGAGCCTGACAACCAGCGGGTGCAACTCTACAACCTGAAGATCCGCGTCGATAGCGCGTCCTTTCCGCCGCTGGCGGTCGCCGGGGTGAGCAAGCGCGTGCGAGCGGGCACCGACTGCTGGCTCATGGGGCACCTGCACTCGCGTGCTCTCGAGGCCGGCGCTTCGGTGGTGTCGCTTGCATGGGACCTCGACACGAACGGCAGTTTCGAGACCGCCGGTTCCCCCGTGACGTTCGAGTACGTTTCCAACGGCACTCACACCGCGGCCCTGCGCGTGACCGACTCGAACGGCCTTACCGCGACCGACACCATCTCGGTCGTTGTGTGGGACGCTGTCACCAACATCGCTTCGGTCTCCCCTCCGAGCGCGGCCCCCGCCACGACCGTCCCCGCGGTGATCCACGGCACGAACTTCAAGGGTGTCACCCTCCCGACCCAGGTCACCGTCTCGGGCACGGGCGTGACCGTCACCGGCGCGCCGGTGGTGAACCACCTCGGCACGCAGATCAGCGGCCTGTCATTCGTTGTGGCCTCCAACGCAACGGTTGGCCCGCGCAATGTGTCCGTCACCAACTCGGACGGCGCGGGCGCGGCGGGCACGGGCACGAGCGCGTTCACGGTCGGCACACCGACCTCGGGCGCGTGCTGCACCGGGACCGTCTGCGCAATCACCACGCAGAGCGGCTGCTCGGCAAGCGGCGGAGTGTGGCAGGGGCTGGGGAGCGCGTGCGGACCCGTCGGCAACCCGACTACCTGCTGCCGGGCCAACTTCGATGGCGTCGGCGGCACCGCCGTCCCCGACATCTTCGCTTTCCTCAGCGCGTGGTTCGCCGGACAGGCCGCGGCCAACTTTGACGGCGTCGGCGGAATCGGCGTTCCCGACATCTTCGCGTTCCTCAGCGCGTGGTACGCGGGATGTTGATTTCAGGGCCGCGCGTGCCGCGCCCGCCCGCCCGCCAACTCGCGGCTAGTCTCTTGCCCCATGCCCGATGCCGGCCCACAGGGCCAACCTGATCAATCTCCGCCCGCCACAGCGGAGCCGCCCGCGAAGGCCCCGCTGCTGTCGCAGATCGGCACGCTCTTCCGGCAACTCGGCCCGGCGGGCAAACTGGGCATCGCCTGGACCGCGATGCCGCCCCTGGCCGGCTTAGCGCTCCTGTGGAAGATCGAGGCGGTGTCGCAATGGCTCCGGTCCCAGGGCCACCTGGGTATCGCCACCTATGTGCTGGCGTTCATGGTCCTCGCGGGGCTGGGGATGCTCCCCACCTACGCGCAGGCGATCCTCGGGGGCTGGTGCTTCGGCATGGCCATCGGTCTGCCCGCAGCGCTCGCTGGCTTCGCGGGCGCATCGCTCATCGGCTACGCCATCGCCCGCACGGTCTCGCGCCACCGCGTCGAGAACCTGATCGCGGCCAACCCCAAGTCGCGCGCGGTGCGCGAGGCGCTCATCGGGCACGGCTTCTTCAAGACACTCGGCATCGTCGCCCTCCTGCGCCTGCCGCCGAACTCGCCGTTTGCGCTCACCAACCTGGTCATGGCCAGCGCGGGTGTCCGGCTCGCGCCATTTCTCATCGGCACACTTATCGGCATGATGCCGCGGACCGCGCTGGCGGTCTATCTCGGCTCGGGCCTGAAGGTGCTGACCCAGGATTCGATCCGTGAGGCAGAGCCGTCCAAGGCGATCCTCATCGGCGGCATCGTGCTGACCATCATCGTCGTGCTGGTGATCGGGCAGATCGCCAGCCGCGCTATCGCCCGCGTCACCAGCGGCGGCCCCACAGCCAAGCCCGCCTGAACTACCGGCCTGTGAACCCCGCTCTTTGGACGCGGGTGCCCTGAAACCTACACTCCCCCGCTCCCTACAAAGGGGGCGATCTTCCGGAAGCACCGGACGGTCAGGCACTTGGGGATTTGGGAGAGTGGGGCTGGGTTGGTTGTTCGGAGGCCTTGCATGAGAACGTCCCGTCTGATGGCTCTGTCCCTCGCGCTCACCGCCGCGGCTTCAACTGCCGCGCTTGCTCAGGAGCGTCCACCCGTCGCCACGCCCGTGACCACGCCGGGGGGAACTCCGATCGTCAGACCCGCCGCGCCGGCCACGCCTCCCGCCGCCAAGCCCGCGAAGTCCTCGGGCGTTATCCCGCGCGAGGTGCTCTTTGGCAACCCCGTGCGCTCGATGGCGCGCCTCTCGCCCGATGGCCACCACATCGCGTTCCTCGCGCCCGTTGACGGCGTGATGAACGTCTACGTCGGACCCTCCGAGGACCTCGACAAGGCCAAGCCGGTCACCGCCGAGAAGACTCGCGGCATCCGCAGTTACACCTGGGCCTACACCAACCAGCACATCCTGTACACGCAGGACATCGGCGGCGATGAGCAGTGGAAGATCTACTGCGTTGATCTTGGCGCCGAGGGGGCCGGCGCGGTCCGCGACCTCACGCCCATCGACGAGATCAACGGCCCCGACGGCAAGCCCATCGTCGTGCCCTCGGGCAATAAACTCCGCCCAACCGCGCAGATCCAGGAAGTGAGCCGCAAGTTCCCCGATGAGATCCTGATCGGCCTGAACAACCGCGACCCCTCGCTGCACGATTTGCACCGGCTGAACATCCGCACGGGCGAGATGAAGTTCGTCCGGCAGAACGAGGGCTTCCTGGGCTTCGTCACCGATGAGGACTACAACGTTCGCTTCGCGATCCGCCCGAGCGGCGACGGCAGCATGGCGATGCTCCGCGCGAGCGACGACGGCACCTCGTTTGAGCCGTTCCTCGAGATCCCCGCGGCGGATGTGGACAACTTCAGCCCGCTGCACTTCGACGCCTCCGGGAAGATTCTGTATGTACGCGACGCCTCCGGGCGCGACACCTCCGCCATCTTCGCCATGGACTCCAAGACCGCGGCCCGGCAACTCATCGCGGCCCGCGACAACTGCGACGCGGGAGATATGCTGGTCCACCCGACCGAGAACCGCGTCCAGGCCGTCGAGTTCACCTACGACAAACTCAAGTGGTCGCTGATGGGCTACGAACTTTCCAAGGACTTTGAGTACCTCAAGCAGAAGGTCGACCACGAGTCGGCGCTCACCGTCACCAGCCGCTCGCTCGACGATCGCTACTGGACGGTCGCGTTCATCCCGGACAACGCGTCACCCGCCGTCTATTTGTACGACCGCGGCCCCGGCGACGGCAAGAAGTCGCACCGCCTGCTGTTCAAGACCCAGCCCGCGCTCGACGAGTACAAACTCACGAAGATGCACCCGGTGATCATCGACGCGCGCGACGGCCTGAAACTGGTTTCCTATCTCTCCCTCCCGCCCGGCACCGACACCGACAACGACGGCCGGCCCGATGCCGCGGTCCCGCTCGTGCTCAATGTCCACGGCGGCCCGACCGCGCGCGACAACTGGGGCTACAACCCCGAGCACCAGTGGCTGGCCAACCGCGGCTACGCGGTCCTAAGCGTCAACTACCGCGGTTCCACCGGCTTTGGCAAAAAGTTCATCGCCGCGGGAAACATGGAGTGGGCCGGCAAGATGCACGACGACCTGATCGACGCCGTCAACTGGGCCGTCGAGCAAAGGATCGCTGACCCCGCCAAGGTCGCCATCTATGGCGGCTCCTACGGCGGCTACGCGACGCTCGTGGGCCTCACCTTCACGCCCGACACATTCTGCTGCGGCGTCGACATTGTCGGTCCATCGAACCTCGAGACCCTGCTCAACTCCATCCCGCCGCACTGGGCACCGTACCTCGATGTGCTCGTCAAGAAGACCGGCGACCACCGCACGGAGGAAGGGCGCGCGTTCCTCAAGGCGCGCTCGCCGATCACGTTCGTCGACCGCATCAAGAAGCCGCTCCTGATCGCGCAGGGCGCGAACGACCAGCGCGTCAAACAGGCGGAGGCCGACCAGATCGTGCAGGCGATGAACCAGAAGAAGATCCCCGTCACCTATGTCCTCTACCCCGATGAGGGGCACGGCTTCGCCCGACCCCAGAACCGCATGTCGTTCTACTCCGTCGCCGAGCACTTCCTCGCGGCCAACCTTGGCGGGCGCACGGAGCCCATCGGCGACGACTTCGAGGGCTCGTCGATCACCGTCCCGGCGGGCGCGGACCTGGTCCCGGGCCTCAAGGCCGCGGTCGAGGCGAAGAGCAACTGATCGGGTTGGGTTTGCTTCTTCTGCTCCTTCACGAGGGTCCGGCCCACGCCGGGCCTTTGTTGTTTTTGCTGGTAGGATCCGTCCGATGCCCGACCCGACTCCGATGCCCGCCACGCTCTCGGCCGAGCACGTCCGCAAGGTCGCCGCGCTCGCGCGCCTGACCCTCAACGAGCAGCAGGTCGAGGAGTACCGTGTCCATCTGGGGGCCGTGCTGGAGTACGTCGATCGCCTGCGCGGACTGGGTATTTCCGACATCGAGCCACTCGCCGACCCGGTCGAGGAAACCAACCGCCTGCGAGAGGATGTGCCCGGCCCATCGCTCTCGCGAGACACGATGCTGGCGATGGCTCCGGTAACTCGACCACCATTCCTCGCCATACCCAGAATGACCGGGGATGTAGTCAGCGGGTGAAAAGTCGGCGAGTTCGCGTTCGATCGACCCATGTTCGGCCCTTTTCGCGTAATACCAAGTTCAGTGGCCGGTCGCTGGTTCCACTACATAAACCAAACATATTACGAATATGAGTGCGCGATCCCTTTGTTCGCTGCGCCGGAACTGGTATGATGATCTCGATTGATTCATGGGGGAGGGAAAGCCATGAAGGGTTCAGGCACAACAACTCCGCAGAGCGATGCGCGACTCCTCGAAGTGCTTGACGCCTCGGACCTTGTCGGATCTTCGGCACTCGTGTGGCTGCGTGACCACGCTCAGGACGCCATGAATCTGCTGGGCATCACCGGCGAGGTGCGTGTGCGGATCGTCGGCGATTCCGACATGGCCGCAGCGCACGAGCGTTACTCAGGCATCCCGGGCACGACCGATGTGCTGACGTTCGACCTCCGAGACGCCAACCAAGCGGGCGCGGCTGGGAGTGGCGGCCCCTTGGACACAGACATCTGGATTTGTGCCGATGAGGCGCAGCGCGAAGCGAGTGCCCGCGGCCTGACCGTCGAGCGCGAGTTGCTCCTGTACATCGTCCACGGCATCCTCCACTGCCTCGGCTACGACGACCACGATGAGGGGTCGCACAGGGCGATGCACGCAGAGGAGGACCGGATCCTCGCGGCTATTGGTGTCGGTGCCACGT
>CAYMWG010000030.1:12638-17045 GCA_964393765.1 uncultured Phycisphaeraceae bacterium | reverse complement strand
CTCCCCTCCCAACCTGTCGATGGGTGACGATCGCGTTCCGCCTGATGGTGCCGACGGGCAGTTGCCCTTTGCACGGGGCGACGATCTGGATGTGCTGCTGCGTGACTGGCACGAGGCGAACCGGGCGTGTGCGGCGGCGGGGCGCGACAGGCTGCTCGCCGCGCTGCGCGCTGAGGATGCGGCGCAGCCCTCGCCAAGTCCCGTGACAGTGGAAGCCAAGCCCGTTCCGGTTCTAAGCGTTGATGGCTCATCGGTGTCCACCTGGAAGTTCTGGCGCATCGCTCCGCTGGCCGCTGCGGCGGTGCTGACGCTTGCGCTGCTTGCGCCGTTCATGCTCCCCCCGGGGCGCGACAGCAGCGCGGGAGCGGAGGTTGCCAACCTTGTGATGTGCCCGGAGGGCGGCAGCCTCGAGGCATACGACGCGGCGGGAATGCTGCTGGGGCCCTGCGTGCTGAAGCACACGGATGTCGCGGCGGAGATCACCGGGCACATCGCCCGGGTGACGCTGACGCAGACGTTCGAGAACCCGCACAAGGACAAGGTCGAGGCCGTCTACACATTCCCGTTGTCGCACAACGGCGCGGTGGACCGGATGTCGATGGCGATCGGCGATCGCGTGATCGTGGGCGAGGTGAAGGAACGGGACGAGGCCCGCGAGGTGTACGAGGCGGCGCGGCATGCGGGTCTTGTCGCCGGCCTGACCGAGCAGGAACGGTCCAATATTTTCACGCAGTCAGTTGCGAACATCGAGCCGGGAGCGACAATCGCGGTGACGCTGTCGTACGTCGAGTTCGTTGAAGAGAAAGACGGGGAGTACTCGTTCACCTTCCCGACGGTGGTTGCGCCGCGGTACATTCCGGGGACGCCGACGACGGGGGACAGGGTCCCGGGTCTACCCGCAGACCTGAAAGCGCGGCACGGGCTGGTGCTGCGGGGACCGGCATCGATCCTGCTGCGTGACCGGGGACCGGGATTCTCGCGGAGTGACCGCGGCCCGGACCGGGAGCTGCTGGCCGCGGCGATCAAGGGCGCGACACCGATCGAGGCGCCGGCGCAGTTAGCGGATGAGAACCGTTGGTATCAACTGGAAGCGCGGTACGCGGACGGCACGCGCGAGCCGGGGATGTACTACGTCCCGTGGGCTGGGCATATCGCGGTGGGGCAAATCGGCGGGCGATGGTTTGCGATCGTGAACGGATTCGCTGCGCCGTCGAAGGAGGTGGACGGGGTCGCGGCGAGCGGGCCGGGGGCGGCATTTGCGCCGGGCACGGACCAGGTGCCGGATGGGGCACGCATTACGCCGATGCCGGTCCGGCCCGGCACACGCTCGGGGCACGACCTTTCGATCACCGTGAAAATCGACACCGGCGGGCCGGGAATCCTCGGCTTTGCAACGCCCCTGCACCAGACGGTCAGCACCGACAGTGCGAAGCGATCCGACGGGCTGGCGACCGGCACGAGCATCGCGCTCAAGAAGATCGCGGCGATCCCCAACCGGGACTTTGTGCTGTCGTGGCGGCAGACCGCCGAGGGCGTCACGGATCAGGTCTTCACCCACACGGGCGAGCATGGGAACTTCTTTGGTCTGATGCTCCGGCCGCCAGCGCGCGTCGCTGATGTGCAGGCCGTGGCGCGGGAGATGATCTTCGTGTTGGACACCTCCGGCTCGATGAACGGCTTCCCGATCGAGAAGTCGAAGGAGGTCATGGAGCGTGCGCTCGCGTCGATGCGGGCCGGCGACACGTTCAACGTCATCACGTTTGCGGGCTCAACAGAGGTTCTGTGGCCGACTCCGCGGCCGGCGACGGAGGCGAACCTGGCCGAGGCCCGTGCGCTGGTGGCGCGGCAGGGCGGACGGGGCGGGACGGAGATGATGACGGCGATCAACGCCGCGCTTGCGCAGTCCACTCCGACGGCGGAAGGACCACCGATCCTGTCCATCCAGCAACTGCTCGGCACCACGCCATCGGGCAAGCGGATCCGCGTCGTGGTTCCGACAGACCGGTTCGCCATTCGGGGCACGGGTCCGGAGGGGCCGAACGCTGCGATCCTGGACGGGTCGGGCGAAACGATCGTGAACGTACGGATTGACGGCGCCATGTTTGCGATCAAGGCTCCATCGCTCCTGATCGAGGGTGTGTGGCGCGCGACTCCCAGCGGGCATGTGCTGGAGATGACGTCGATCGATGCCGCGGCGGTGGATTCCTTTGCCGGCGTGCGCCCGCTTCGGATCGTGATGTTCCTGACGGACGGCCTGGTCGGCAACGAGGGCGCGATCATCGACGCCGTGAAGCGGCACCGTGGGACAACGCGCGTGTTCTCGCTGGGGATCGGCAACTCGGTGAACCGGTACCTGCTGGACTCGATCGCGATGGAGGGCGGGGGCGCGGCGGAGTATGTCCTTCTGGAGTCCGAGGGGGCGTCGGCGGTGGAGCGGCTGACGCGGCGCACGCTCACGCCCGTCCTGACGGATATCAGCCTCGAGTTCTCCGACAACCTCTGGGTGCTGGACATGGTGCCGCCGCTGGACAACATCCCGGACCTGTTCGATGAAGCGCCGGTGATGATTTTGGGGCGGTACACCGCGCCGGGGTCGGGCACGGTGACATTGCGGGGAAATACGGCCGCGGGCCCGTGGGAACGGACGATCACGCTTTCGCTCCCGGAGCGGCAGCCGGAGCACGACACACTTGCGACGATGTGGGCGCGGGCGAAGATCGGGCAGGTGAAGTCTCGCGACCTGCGCGCTGTGCAGGCGGGAACGCTGGGTACGGAACTGCAAGCGGAGATCGTGCGCCTGGGCGAGCAGTTCGGGATCATGTCGGAGTACACATCGTTTGTCGCGGTGGACAAGCTGCGCGTGACGATTGCTGGGAGGCCGCGGCTGGTGAACGTGCCGATCGAGTTGCCCGCGGGAACGAACTATGACGGGTTCTTCGGCGGCGTTTCGCCGGGTGCTGACGATGAGCAGGCTGGGGCAGGGGAGGGGCGCGACGTGCATTGGTACCGCCGGGTACCCGAGATCGTGACGGTTGATGATGCCACGGGCGTGAGGGAGGCAGGGAAGGAAGACGGGATGGAGGATGAGGACGCTGCGGAGAAGGCGTTCGCCGGTCTTGAGATCACCCGCGGCGCGGTGGCCGAAGCCGCCGGCCAGCCGCGTAGGTTGGGCGAGGGGGAAGTGGCGAAGCGCGGCGCGGTGTCCGACGCGCGTGATGCGCTGGGCTCATCCGCGGCGATGAACGCGCCCACGGCAACCCCACAACCACCGTCACAACCCCCCCCCTCTCCCGCTCCGGCATCCGTGGCCGCACCGGCGGTAGAGGGGTCGAGAGTTCCGCCATCGGCAAGGCCGAGCGTTCTGGCGGACTCGGTGGCTGGATCGCCCATCGACAAGAAGCGGGAGGTGCTGGCAAGCGTTTCTTCGCGTTACCGAAGCGCGACGGATCGCCGCGCTGCGATTTCGACGGGAACAGCCTTGCACAAAGCGACCGTTCAGGAGCAGGCCGGCAAACCTGCTACGGGCTACGAGGGCGGAGCGGTGGGCTTCTGGAGCGAGTTGGATCGCTCCGGCGGGCGTGATCGTGCGAAACGCCTCGAAGAGGCGATTGCCCTGAGCGGTCGCGGCCAAGCGATGGTGCCTTCGCTCCAACTCGGCCAGAGCGTGACGGTGACCATCGCGGAGCCGATGCGGCAGAGTCAGGTGCAGCGCCTGGTCGCGCCGCAACAGGTGGCGATGCGCGTGGGGCAACTCGCGCAGGACAACCGGACGGATCAGGCCCGCGTGCTGGCGTGCGAGCTCGCCAGGGCCGCGCCGGAGTATGAAGTCGGACGCGAGATGTGCCTTGCGCTGAATGAGGTGAAGGTGCAGCCCGAGGTCCAGAACAGACAGGTCGTGGCGCTCGCCGAGCGGGCCCGCCAGGAACTGGAGGTTGTGGGGCGGCAGATGGAGGTCCGCCGAAAACTTGACGATCGCCTGTGGACGCTCGCACTGGGCGAGGGACGCATGGCGACGGCGGTGCTGTCGCCGACGGATGTGGCGGCGTGCAACAACATGGTGCCGCTTGGGGCGAGGCAACTGGCCGCGGATGCGGGGATTGTGCTGCGGGAGTTGCCGGGCGTGGGAGCGGCCTGGGGCTCGGGCGTGCGGGCGGACAGCGCGGGCGACTCGGATGCGGCGATGGAGCAGGGCGCGCTGGTGACGGTGCTGGTCACCGGGACCGATGCGGCGACGATGGCACTGCTCAGGGGCGCGGGCTTTGTGGTTGAAGATGTGCAGGCCCGGGCGAGCGTCGTGGTGGGCGTGATCCCGGTGGGACGGCTGGCGGAGCTTGCGCTGCTGGAGTGCGTTCGGAGGGTGGAGCCGACGCCGGGGGAATGAATCGAGTGCGGAGTGCGGAGTGCGGA
>CAYMWG010000030.1:0-12538 GCA_964393765.1 uncultured Phycisphaeraceae bacterium | reverse complement strand
TGCGGAGTGCGGAGTGCGGAGAAGCGGGATTCACTGACCTGAAGGTCAGTGCCACGGTCGAGGTCATTGGCACTGTCAAGGGAGGTTGATCGGGCGGGCGCCGGGGGGTGTGGCCATGAGATAGTTCAGACCGATCTCGAGGAGGGGCTTGCAGAGCAGGACGAGCATCGTGGCGCCCGCGAGGTAGGGGCCGAAGGGCATCGCGCGCGGCGCACCACCGGTTCGGATCATCGAAACGATCACCCAGTAGAGGCCGACCACCGCGGCGAGGGGGAACGCGAGCGCGGCATCGACCCAGCCGATGCACGCGCCGACGGCGGCGAGCAGATGCACATCGCCCAGGCCCATCGCTTCTTTGCCGAAGCCGAGGGAGCCGAAGATGCGGACGGCCCAGACGATTGCCCCCGCGATGATGTAGCCCTGGAGGACGCCGCCGAGGACCATGATCCAGAGGGCTGGTGGGGCGGGGCGGGGGGCGAGCCACAACTCAAAGAGCCAGCCGCCGATGAGCGCGAGCCCGATGGCTGGGGCAAGGAAGAGGAGTTCCTTGAACATCTCCCGGCGCGCGTGGGGGTACTGGATCCACATGTCGGGGGGGAGGGATTCGGGCGCGGATGCGAGGCGGGGCGTGGTGATTGGCACGTCGACGGGAGGTTGGTTCGCGCTGGGCGAGGTCCCATCGCCAGCCGGGTGAGTGATGGTGGGAACAGGGGGAAGGTGGGGTGCGGCCGGGCTGCGCTCCATTGCCCGGACGGCGATGGCATAGACGAGCGGCAGTGATAGAAACCCCAGGAGAAAACCGATCCAGGGAGGCGCGACCCCGCCGCTCGCGGGGCCAAGATACTTCCCCGCGCCCGTCAGGATCACCAGCACGCCGAAGGCGAGGAGCGCTGCGCGCAGGCCGCGCCAGGCCGCGCTGTGGTCTGCATCGGGCGAGGCGAGCGCGTTGGCGGCGGGCGTTGTCGCGTTTGTGGAGTCGGCGGGTGAGGCTCGGTCGTCGGATGGGGGCGGGGCTGCTGCGGGGGCCGCCGCGGCGATGGCGCTCTGCTCCCACTCCGGGTAGTCCGCGAACGAGCGTGGGATGAGTTTGAGGTAGAGAAGAAAGTTGCTGATGATGAGGCCGACGGTTGCTGCGAACGTCGCGCCGAGCCACCACGATGCCGGGCCGGGACGCACAAGCCCGCTGGGGGACCAGCCGGGGAGGGGGATCGACCATGCGGTCCCGGGTGCGGTGCGGGCGAGCGAGCCGCCGGTCCAGGTCAGGTAAGCGGCGTAGCCGACGTGGAAGAGGAGCGCGGTAGCGGTGGCGAACCAGGGCAACTCGAGCGGGATGGTGAAGGTTTTCGCGTCCACGATCGTCATCGCGGTGAGCGCGCCGAGCAGCACGAGCAGGACGATGAAGATCGGCCAGGTTGTGCGGGGCCAGGTATCGAATGAATCGGCCCGCGCCCACTCTGGGCTGATCTGGCCCCAGGCGATGCCAAGCCATTGCGCATCGGCAGGGATCGTGTAGTAGATGACGAAGAAGGCGGCGAAGAGCAGCGCGACAAATGCCTCGACGAGCGGGTACTCGGGGCTGATGGATGATTTGCAGAAGCGGCACCGGCCGCGGAGGAAGAGCCATCCGAAGATGGGGATGTTCTCGCGCCAGGTGAGTTTCGTGGAACACGCGGGGCAACGCGAGGGGGGCGTGACGGCGCTCATGCCCAGGGGCAGGCGGTACACGAGCACGTTGGTGAGGGAGCCGACGCACGCGCCGAACGCGAACACAAAGAGCACCGACATCGACTGGGCAACGAGGTTGTAGAGTTGGTAACTGGGCATCGTGGCGGCGGTCGCGGGGACTGTTGCGGCGACAGGCCGCGGCGTCACACGGCGCGGGCGTCGTCGCCGGGACCATCGTTATCGGCCTGTTCAAGCCGCTTCGTGAGGTCTTCGACCTGCTGCTGGGCGCGGCCAAGGCGGAGGCGGCACTGGTTGATGAGGTTGACGCCGCGTTCGTACTGGGCGAGAGCCTCCTCCAGGCCGACATCGCCGCCCTCGATCCGCTCGACGATGGACTCGATCTCGGCCATCGCCTTCTCGAACGCGGGCTCGGTTTCGGCGGGAGGCTTGCTGCTCTTCGCTGTGCTCACGCCTGATTCCTTAGGACGGAGCGGCCGCCGACGGTGAGGGGCACAGCACCGTAGAGGTCCTGGGTGATCTCGTGGTGGCCGACGCGGATGCGCTTGGACCCCGGATCGATCCCCTGGTCGCGCATCAGCCGCTTGAGCGTGGCGGGCAGGCCGAACTCGACATCCTCGTCGTAGATATCCCGCTGCTCGATGGTGCCGCCGTAGCGGGTGAGGAGGTGCCGGCAGAGTTCGGCGACGAGGTCCTCGGGTGCCGAGGCACCGGCGGTGATCAGGACCGTCTCCTCTCCACCCTGCTTGAACCAGCCGTCATGGATCTCCGACACGTCGTCGAGCAGGTAGGCCGGGACACCGACGTTGTTCGAAATCTCGGTAAGGCGGACCGAGTTCGAGGAGTTCTTGGAGCCAACGACGAGCACCAGGTCGCACTCGGGGGCGATCTGGCGGACCGCGGCCTGCCGGTTCGTCGTCGCGTAGCAGATGTCGCTGGTCGGCGGCTCCTTGATCCCCGGGAACGCCGCCTTGAGCGCATTGATGATCACGCTCGCATCGTCAGTCGAAAGCGTTGTTTGCGTGAGGTACACGATTTTTTTGGGGTCGCGGATGCGGAGGTTCGGGATGTCGCTGGGCGACTCCACCACCTGGATGGAGTCGGGCGCTTCGCCACGGGTGCCGACCACCTCCTGGTGCGACGCATGGCCGACGAGAAGGATGTCGTAGCCTTGCCGGGCATACCGGACGGCCTCGGAGTGGACCTTGGTGACCAGCGGGCAGGTCGCGTCCACGGTGGTGAACCGGCGTTCCTTGGCGAGTTCGCGCACGGCCGGGGAGATGCCGTGGGCGGAGAAGACAACGATCGACCCCTCCGGGACCTCGTTGAGATCCTCGACGAACTGCACGCCGCGGCGGACGAAGCGGTCAACGACGTGCTTGTTGTGGACGATCTCGTGGTAGACATAGATGGTCTTGTCGGGGCAGAGCCCGAGCACCTGGTCCACGACGTCGATGGCCATGTGGACGCCCGCGCAGAAGCCGCGGGGATTGGCGAGGAGGATCTGCATGACCGATCGTAGATGCCCACGCCCGCCGGCGGGGATCGGCGCTGTGTCCGCTGTTGTCGGTGGGTGGACGCGGCATCGAATACCCTTGAGCGATGCCCGCGCTCCGTATCGACCCGCGCACACCGCCCCTCGACCTTCTGCCTCTGATCGGGCCGGATGCTCCGCGGGCCGAACCACCTACCCTCGATGAAGCCCATGCATACTGCCGCGGGCTTGCGACAGCGCACTACGAGAACTTCAGCGTTCTGACCTCGCTCGTGCCCGTGGGGCTTCGCGACGATTTCGCCGCGGTGTACGCGTTCTGCCGGTGGGCGGATGACCTGGGGGACGAGACGGGTACCGATGAGGCCGCGCGTGTGAGGTCGCTTGATCTGCTCGGGTGGTGGAAGCGGGAGACGCGGGAGTGCTTCGCGGCCGGGGACACGAGCGAGTCGAGCCATCCGGTGTTTGTCGCATTGCGCGAGACATCTCGGCGTCACACGGGGCACGGCCTGAGCGCGAAGCCATTTCTTGATGTCATCGATGCGTTCGAGCAGGACCAGCGGGTGCGGGCGTACGAGACGTGGGAGCAGTGCGTTGACTACTGCACGCGGAGCGCGAACCCGGTGGGGCGGATTGTGCTCGCTCTGGGGGGGTATGCGCCGCCGGAGATCGAGCCAGCGAACACCGAGTTGTACAGGATGAGCGATGCCACCTGCACCGCGCTGCAGTTGATCAACTTCTGGCAGGATGTCCGGCGGGATTTGGTGGAGCGCGACCGGGTATACCTTCCATCGAGGGACACCGGCATCACGCCGGAAATGCTGCGCGATTGGCTGGACCGGGGCGATGACCCGCACGCCCGCGTAGCGTACATCCGGGCGCTGCGGCCGCTCGTGGATCGGACCCGGCAACTCTTTGATGAGGGGCGCGCGTTGCCGGACAGGCTCGGTGCCGGACTCGGGCCGGTGGTGTGGCTGTTTGGTGCTGGGGGCGGGGCTATCGTCAAGGCCGTCGAGCGCATCGGCTGCGCGACTCTGTGGCAGCGTCCACGACTTGGAAGGTCCACGAAGGCGGGCCTGGTGGCGAGGGCGTGGCTGATGGCTAGGCGAGGGTGACGGGTGGGGCAGGGGTGGCGGGGCATAGGCAGGATCGGGATTGCACCAGCGTATGAGCACCTCGATCACGATCCAGCCCGGCGCTTCGGAGACTTCGGTTCTCACTTCCCCAGCGATCCGCAGTGCGCATCCCGGCGATGGTGCGGCCGCGGCATACGCGCACTGCGCCAGGATCGTCCGGAGTCGTGCCCGGAACTTTTATTACGGTTTGCGTCTGACGCCCGAGCCTCGCCGCTCGGCGATCTATTCGATTTATGCGTGGATGCGCGCTGCCGATGACATCGCGGATTCACGGGCACCCGTCGATGAACGGCGCGCGATGCTGCGAGGGTTTGCGGATCGCACGGAGGCCCTGCTGACCGGGGGCCGGTGTTCCGAACCCGACCCGATCTGGACCGCTCTTGGCGCGACCATGTGCGCGTACCCGGTTCCCGCGAGCGTGTTCCGCGACATGATCTCGGGGCTCGAGGACGATCTAGCCGTGCGGCCGGTTCTCAGCGATGACGACCTTGAGCGGTATTGCTACCGCGTGGCCTCAACAGCGGGGCTGGCGTGCCTGGCGATCTGGGGGCTGCGCGGGGGCGTGGACAGCGCGCGCGCTGAGCAACTGGCGATCCATCGCGGGCAGGCGTTCCAGCGGACCAACATCCTGCGCGACTTCGCGCAGGACTACGACGACACGCCGCGCCGCGTGTACATCCCGGGCGCGGGGTTTGTGCGGCATGGACTCTCACCGGAAGACCTTCGCGCGTGGGGCTCGCCGGAACGATGCGGTGCGTTGATCGCGGAGCAGGCGGCCGCCGCCCGCGCGCACTACGACGCGTCATCAGCTCTCGAATCGCTCGTGTCACCCGACTGCGCACCGACGCTGTGGGCGATGACGCGCATCTACACGGGTCTGCTGGAGATCATCGAGCATGACCCCGCGCGGATCGTGAGCGCCCAGCGGGTGCGTCTGAGTTCACCGGGCAAAGCCGCGATCGCGCTGCGGGCCGCGTGGGGCGCGCGGCGCGGGTGGTGGCGGGCATGAGCCGGGGGGAGGGCGAGCCATCGAGCGTTCTCGTCATCGGGGGCGGCATCGCCGGGCTCGCCGCGGCGATCAGGCTCGCCGAGCGGGGCATCCGCGTGACCGTGCTGGAAACCCGTCGCAAGTTGGGCGGGCGGGCGACCTCGTTCAAGGATGTGCGTTCGGAGCGCGTGCTGGACAACTGCCAGCACGTCGTGCTTGGGTGCTGCACGAACTACCTGGATTTCCTGCAACGGCTTGGCGCCGCAGAGAGCATCCGCTGGCACGATGAGCAGTACTGGATCGAGCAGGGCGGACGGGTCAGCATCATCCGCCCGGGTCCTCTGCCCACTCCGGCGCACTTCGGCATCTCCATGCTGTGCGCCCGCTTGCTCACGCTCCGCGAATGCTCATTGCTGGGCCGCTGCTGCGCGGCCATTCTGAGGGTTGATCGAGATTTGTGGGATGATCGGACGTTTGGCGACTTTCTGAGGGCGCACGGACAGACCGAGAGAGTCATCAATCGCTTCTGGGCACCTGTGGTCGTGAGCGCTTGCAATGTGGAGGTGGATCGGGTGTCCGCGGCGGCGGCGCTGCACGTCTTTCAGGAGGGTTTTCTGGCCAATCGGCACGCGGCGCGGATGGGTGTGCCGAGCGTACCGCTTGTTGATCTCTATGCTCGCGCCGAGTCGCTGATCGAGGCAGGCGGGGGACGGGTCCTGCTGGGCACGGGCGTGGAGCGGCTCGATGCGCGATCCGCGATGACCACCTGCGGGGAGCGGTTCGAGGCAGATGCGGTGATCTGCGCGGTCCCGGTAGAGCGGGTCAATCGGATTGTTGATCCCCAAGAACAGCACGCGGATGCGCGCTTTGCCCCTCTCGATCGGTTCACACACAGCCCCATTCTGGGCGTACACCTGGAGTTTGATCGCAACGTCATGGGGGCGATGCCGCACTGCGTGCTGGTCGAGCGGCCCACGCAGTGGCTTTTCCGCAAGAACGATGAGGGGACATACATCCATGCGGTGATTAGCGCGGCGGATTCCTGGATCGCGCTGGATGAGGACGAGATCGCGCGGGGGGTTCTGGCGGACATCCACGCGTGTCTCCCCGCAACGCAGGGTGCGACACTGGTGCGCGTCCGGGCAGTCAAGGAAAAACTGGCGACCTTCGCGCCCACGCCCGGGACCGCTTCGCTGCGTCCAGCGGCCACCGGCTCGTCGGGCATCGTGCTTGCGGGCGACTACACGGACACGGGCTGGCCGGCGACGATGGAGGGATCAGCACGGAGCGGGTACTGCGCGGCGGCGGCGGTGCTGGGGTTGAAGCCATCGGAACTCCTGATCGCGTCACTGCCCGTCGCGCGGCTGTCGGCCGCGCTGGGACTGCAATCAGGAGGGAACTCGGAGAAGCAGAGCAAGCAGAGGGCAGGAGCGAGGCCGTGAGTTCAGACCTCGTTTTTGCCGCTTTGGTGGCCCTGCTCTCCGAGCCGGGCACGGCATGGAGTGCCGTGCCACCAGGAGGCAAGCCGCACTAGCATCCCACCTCATCGGAGAACCCCATGCCGCGTCCACGCTCGATTCGAGATGGAAGTCTTGCGCTGTGTCTGGCCCTTGGTGTTTGCGCTGGCGCGATGGCGCAGGATGGCGCCCCGGCGGCGGCTCCCCCCGCCCCCCCCGCGTCCCCCGCTCTTGTGGTGCCGGCACAGCCCGCTGAGCCTGCACAGTTCCGCTTCGGCACGGCGGTTGCGCCGGCCAAGTTCGCCGGCACGATTCGCCTGATGACCTTCAACGTCGAGAACCTGTTCGACGACAAGGATGATCCGTCGCTCACGGGCGCGCAAGACGACAAGGACATGACCAAGCCGGAGGCGCACCGCAAGGCCGCGGCGGATGCGATCCGGCGAGCGGGGCCTGACGTGATTGCGCTTGAAGAGGTTGAGTCACTCGAGGCACTGCTGTGGTGGCGGGACGAGTTTCTCGCGGACCTTGGGTACACGCATGTGGTCTCGCTGGATTCGGGTGACGACCGCGGCATCGAGAACGCGGTGCTGAGCCGTCTCCCCCTCAGCGATGCGCAGGTGTGGCCGGACCTGCCGCTGGAGGGTGTGCATCCCAACAAGTCTGAGTATCGCGGACAGCCGATCGCGTTCCGGCGATCGCCGCTGCGGGTCACGGTGTCGGTGCCTCGGGCATCACCCGCCGCCGAGACACCGGGCGAGCCGTACAAGTTCACGCTGTTTGTCGTGCATCAGAAGAGCGGAAAGGACAACGGCTACTGGCGCGAGCGCGAGGCGGCCAAGACGGTGGAACTTGCCGGGCAAGTGATCGGCAAGGATCCCGATGCGAATGTCATCATTCTGGGCGACCTGAACTGTCAGGCCGCGGAGAAGCCGTTCCGGGCGTACATGGCTGCGGGCTTCATCGATGCCTTTGCGGATCGCGTCAAGGGCGAGAGCAAGTGGATCACGCACGAGTCGGGGCGGTCGATCGATCACATCCTGCTTGGTGCGGGTGCAGCGCGAGAACTGGTCCCCACGACGCGGTTTATTCTGGGAATGCCGGCGCGGCCGGAGGGGGTTGATTGGCGGACTACGGAGCCGCCCGAGGGGTTTGCCTCGGACCACTACCCGGTAGTGGTGGATTTGCACACGATGGACAAGTGATGACAGGTTTTCCACACACGCAGAATCGTGCTTTTCGAGCGAGTTTTCGTCAAGGGTTCGTGAAGCCACCCTGCTGCACGCACATCCACCCGAGGGGCGTGTACACTTCGGCCCCGTGAGCGTTTCTTGCGCACGGGCGGTTTGATCCGTGTAAACAGTTTCGTCGGCGGCCATGTTGCCCCCGCGAGCAGAGGACACCCGCGATGAAGGCCAAGCCCTGGCAGATCGCCTTGATTGTGATCGGGCTTGCGGTGGGCCTGGTGTCCGCGGCGTGGTTTGTGCTGGGTGGGGATGAAGTGCAACTCGACCGCCGGTATTTCCTGATCGACGTTGAGACCGGCGACATTTACGATGTGGATTCCAAGAAATACCGACTTGTGCTCCCGGCCATGCATCCCGAGTCGGGGCGGGTGGTGCTCGTCGGCGTTCAGAAAGATGCCACGGGCGTCTGGTTCGTTCCGCCGCGTGACCTCGAATCCGTCAGGCAACTCGACAAATCGGTGCAGGTCAAGGCGATAGACCCGGCGACCGGTGTGGTGGTGAACCCGGCGGGCAAGCCCAAGCGGTACGCAACCAAGTGACGTGTGCCGGCACTCGCCGGCCCAAGAGCGGGAGCAGTCAGTGATGAAGCCGCATACTTCGCAGATTGGTTATCGCTCCAAGGCATTCACCCTCATTGAACTGCTTATTGTCATCGCGATCATCGCGCTGCTGGTGGGCATTCTGCTACCGGCGCTGGGCAAGGCGCGGCAGGCGGCGCAGTCGGTCGTGTGCAAGTCGATCGAGCGTCAGATGGGCTTTGCGCAGAACGCCTACTGCAACGACTGGAAAGAGTATTTTCCCGGCCCGAACACATCGGGCGCTGACGGGCAACTCAGCAACGGCGCGCTCTATCTGTTCGATAAGACGGCGACGACGCCGACCACCACGCACGACTGGATGAGCCCGATGTTCGGGGATGCCGCCGGGCTGTCCACCAACCGCGCCCAGCGGACCAAGCAACTCTTCGAGCGCTACGGCTGCGCTGCGGCGAAGATCGAGAACGACACGCTGTTTGGCAGCGCGGGTGACGCTGCGCAGTTCCAGACGCTCTTCCAACAGGAGGGATTCGGCCAGATCAGCCACCTGTCACCCGCGTCGTTCCACTATTTTTCGCGGCCGCAGGTTGCGCTGCAGTTCCTGTATCAGGGCGTGCAGCTCAGGGGCGGCTTCACTACCCCGGTGGCCGTGAACGACAACTATCGCCCCCGGCTGGACAAGGTCGGCATCCAGGCCTCGAATAAGATTTTCGCCGCGGATGGAACGCGGTACTTCGATCCGCCGCGACTCGATTTTGACGTGAACCCCAACCCCGGAATCTACGGGTCATTCACCGACTCCGGACCCATTTTTCAAAACTCCACTGCATATGGGCGCGGCCACGTTGGCAACCCGATCAACCAGAAGTTGTCGTTCCGTCACCCGGGGCAGGTGATCAACACCCTGTATTTCGACGGACACGCCGGGAATTTGTCCTCGCGGCAGGCCTGGACGGATGCAACCCCTTGGTATCCCGGGGGAAGTGTGTATAATGGCACGAGCGGGACGCCTGAGTCACAAGCGTTTCACAATGCCGGCGATCGGCTGCCGTAGACATTTGCACTGATTCTGTAAGCAACGTGCAATCCCTTAGTCAAGGTGGGCCTGCGTCCGAGCGCGAAGACGTGTTCGCGCAATCTTTGCGGGATCTCTGCTCCATCGAGTGGCGAAAGACCACCCGCCGGATACCCTCCACCCGCGGGATAGAGAGACTGCTGACCCGCACAACCGCGTTGGTCCGGCAAGGCCGCTGAACGATTTCAGCCTGCCCGGCTGTGGGTCTTGGAAGCCTACGGATCGGATGCCCCCGGACAAGTGGATGTCCAAGAGCAACACTTTGAGTTAGAAGGAGACCCCCCGATGGTAAGTTGGAAGAACATTGTGTGTACGACGGCGGTCGCGATCGGCCTGAGCGCGCTGAGCGTCCACGGCCAGGTCGTTGCATTTGACGTCAACAACGAGGGTGCGGGTGTGTGCGCGACAGCCACAACCGCCCTCAATCCCAACGTCAGCAACCCGATGCTCTGCCGCGGTTTGGGGGTCGCGTTTGTGACCACAGCCAACGCGTACAACAGCAACGGATGGACGCTTACGGGGACCGAGGCCGATGCGATCGCGGCGAACGACTTCGTCGCGGCATCATTCGTGGTCGGCGCGGGGTTCAACGCGAACATCACGGACCTGGTGGCCAATCTTCAGCGGTCCAATACCGGCCCGCAGATGGTCTTTGTGCGCAGCAGCGTTGATGCCTTCGCCACAACCCTCGCCAGTGGTGCGCCCCCCACGGCCCTCGCGCCGGTGACGTTTGATATCCCCGACATCACCGGTGCAGCCGGCACGATCGAGTTCCGATTTTACGGATTCGGTGCTGGCGCAACCGGCGGGACGCTCCGCTTCCAGGACGGGGCGGTGCCGAGCCTGAGCATCAACGGATCGGTCCAGACGGGCGGCGGCGGCGACCCGCAGGGCGCGTGCTGCTTTGCGAATGGGTCGTGCCAGTTCATCACCGCGGCGCAGTGCTCGACGGCGGGCGGCGTGTATCAGGGGAACGCGGTCACCTGCGTCCAGGCCGGTTGCCCGGCACCGATCGGCGCGTGCTGCGTGAACGGGTTCTGCACCGGCGATGTATCGCAGGCCGAGTGCCTTGCGACCCCCGGCGCGACGTGGGGCGGCGACGGCACTTCCTGCGGCACGTTCGTCTGCCCGATCCCCCTTGGTCGCTGCTGCCTTCCGAACAACACCTGCGTTGAGATGATCTCGGCGGCGGATTGCGGTGCCCAGGGCGGCACGGGCTGGGTTCTCAACGGCTTTTGCGACAACTTCATTTGCACTCCAACCACTGGTGCCTGCTGCCTGCCGGACCAGACCTGCGTGATCGCGGAGGCTGCCGACTGCACCGTGCAAAGTGGTGTGTACATGGGACGCGGCATCGCGTGCGGGAGCGTAAGCTGTGCCCCCGCGACCGGCGCCAATCTGGTTGCCAAATATGACTTTGACGTGAACCGGGTCGGCATCGGCCGGAACCTGAGTTTCACCCTCCTCCCGACCGGCCCCTTCACATCCGCGGGCGACGGCTGGGGGGTGTACCAGCGTTTCTTCAGCGCATCCGTTCCCTTCACGTTGCTGGATGACTCGCTCTCGATCTTCGAGCTCGACACCCTCGGCATCGTCTCCGAGGCCAAGCTCGACAAGTGGTTCGGCACCAACGACCTCCAGAATCCTGATAATCTCAGCGGTGCCGGCACGGCCACGTGGGTGTTCGACATCGTGGGATTCACCAATCTCTCGATCTCGCTCGACATGGCGGCGATGGGCGACTTCGAGGCCGCCGCGACGATGACCAGCGTGGCCGATTCGTATGTGATCGCCGCGTCGATCGACGCCGGCTCGCCGCAGGCGCTCTTCACTATGACCGTGGACGAGGCCGGCTCGTTGGTTTACACCATGGCGGGGGGCGCACTCGTGACGCTAAACGACCGCCTCATGGTGAACGGCTCGACGGAGCTCAACAATGTCTTCCGGAACTTTGTCGCGGCGATCACGGGCACCGGCAACGCCCTCACGATCACCCTGACGGTCACCAACGACTCCGACGAGGCCTTCACGTTCGACAACATCATGATCATGGGCGACACCGCCGGCCCCGCCACCGGTGCCTGCTGCCTCACTAACGGCACCTGCGCCGTCCAGACCTCGGCCGACTGCGCCATCGCGGGCGGCTCCTATCTGGGTGACGGCCAGGCGTGTGTTCAGGCCACATGCAACGCGCTCAATGTCGCGTGCTGCATCAACGGGACATGCTCGGTCGTCTCGCTGGAGGCGTGCAACTTCCAGGAGAACTCGACCGTCGATTCTTTCGGTGCTTCGTGCAGCGGCGTGACGTGCCCGGCCGTGTTCTGCGATGCGGACTGGTGCCAGGACGGGGTGGTCGGCGTTCCCGACATCTTCTGCTTCCTGTCGGACTGGTTCGCCAACGACCCGATCGCCCGCAACTACGGCGGCACCAACGGCGTCCCGGCGATCTTCGCGTTCCTGTCCATCTGGTTCGCAACGGGCATCGGCCCCTGCCCGTGATCTGATCACCTGGTCAGAGCCTCGCCTCAGGAATCTTGAACTCCCACAAGGCCCCCGTCATCGGACGGGGGCTTTTTCGTGCGCGGACTCGTAGACTTGGGCGCAAGAAGTTGACACATGGAGTGAAGCGATGGCCGCGATTGATGATGTTCTTTCCTGGCTGCAAACCCGCGAGCGCGAATCCATCGGACGGCTGATGGAGTGGCTGCGCATCCCGAGCATCAGCACGGACCCGGCGTACAAGGGCGATGTGCGGAGGGCGGCGGAGTGGGCGGCCTCGCATTTGCGTGAGAGCGGGCTGAATGTTGAGATGCACGAAACGGGGGTGCCGGAGGGCAGCGGGCACCCGATCGTGCTGGCAACCACGCCGGGCGAGGGATCGGGGAAAGGCCCGCACATCCTGTTCTATGGGCACTACGACGTGC
>CAYMWG010000029.1:0-17838 GCA_964393765.1 uncultured Phycisphaeraceae bacterium | reverse complement strand
TTTCTCTCCGCGTGGTTCTCGGGCTGCCCGTGATCATTCGCTTCGGCGGATGGCATGATCCAGGTGTGCTTACTCCGCGGCAGCGCCGACATCAAACGCCAGCGAGTACTCGAACGATCCGCTCAGGCCCAGCACATAGTGCGTCACTTGCAGGTAGTAATCGCCGGGGGCAAGGCCCGCGAGGCTGAGCGAGGTCTGTCCCATGTAGCCCGCGGCGAGGCCCAGGGACTGGCGCTGCGCACCGAAGAGCGACAGATTGAACGGAGTGGCCGAGATAATCGCGACCGATGCGCCCGCGGCGGGTGGCGAAGCGGCGGAGATGGTGAACTTGAAAATGTCGTAGGTGTCGTTGAGTTGCTGTCCGGCGATCTGCAACTGCCCCGTGACGATGCCCAGACTCGGTGAGCCGACCGCCGCTACAGGCGCAATGTCCACCAGGTCGAACGAATCGTTGTACTCGACGATCGGGTTCCCGCCCGGCCCCCCGTTGTCGCCGCCCCCGTCATCTTCCGGGGCGGGTATCGGGCAGTCGAGGGAGAGGCGATAGTTGCCGTTGCGTGCGCCATCGCGCCCGGTGATGCGGCCCATGTACCAGCCCGCTTCGAGGCCGTCGAGGCTGACAGACTCGGTCGGCTGGTTTGTCGCGCTCGTACCGAGTTCAACTCGGCCGCGGCCGTTGAAAAGGGAGAGGTCGAGGTTGCCCCGCCGGTTGCGGAAGGCAATCGAGACGGAGTCGCCGGGCTGGCCCTCGGTTGTGAGGCGGAAGCGGAACCAGTCGGCGCGATCGGAAAGGGAAAGCCCGCCAATCTCGAGGTTTCCCTCCACGCCGCCGAGCCAGGATCCCCCGGGCGCGGTGAGGGCCAGCACCTGGCGAGGTGAGTCGTTGGGTTCGTAGGCGTCCTCAGGAGCGGCGGAATCCATCAGCCGACGCGATTCGAGGGTTTCAAAGGAGGCGGAGCGCATGGGTTTCTCCTGCCCGGAAGTGAGCGGGCAGGCACGGGATCGGCGGGGCATCGGAGTTTCTAAAGCGGGGCGTGGCGAAGCCACACCGCTGATGCGAGGGGCGGGGGATTGTGAGGGCTGGAAGTCGTCTCGATAACGGGACCGGATCGTGACCAGTTCCCGCCATGCGCCGGAATGCTTGCTGGAAGCCGTGGGGTTGTGTGAAACCGTGTAGGGTGACGGGGCGTATGGCCCAAGGCCTCCGGGCCTGCGCGCACAGTGGCCGCGGGCAACCGGAGAGGAAAGCCGAGCGGGGGGGGGCGGCATCGACTTGCGGGCGCGAGGTGCTTCCGCTAGTCTGCCCGGCGCGGGTTCGGCGTGGAACGCTTGGTGGCGTTCCGAGACCCGGCCCCAGTCCGCCCGGTGGCGGGTGGCCCGCCAAAGTGGGCCAAGTGGGTCAAGGCAGGCGCTTTGGCCGGGAAGATGTCCCGGCCCTATCGTCCCAGCCCGGAAGCGGGCAAAGGAAGCGACCTGCGGGAGCCGTCGCACCGCTCTGGAGAGCGGTGCCACCGAACGAGGAGAGCCGCGGCCTGCATCGGCACGGGCCGCCGCACCAGACCCTTTGGACAATCAACCGGTTTCATCGCGGCAAGTCGCGGCGTATCCGCAGCCTTTGTAGGAGTGGCCATGAAGAAGTTCCGACACGCTGGGTCTTCGTTGCTCAACAGACTGTCGGACCTCATCGGGGGGAGAGCACCGTCATCGGCAGGGCGGCTGGCGCGCCGGGCCGGCGGGGCGGTCCCGGGCGCGATGCTCGAGCAACTCGAAGAGCGCAAGTTGCTCTTCACGCTCACCATCGGACCAGATGACATCGACCCTGTGACGGGCCTGGGAACCCGGACGGCGACCTTCGGGTACACGGTGCCGCTGTTCTTCGCGGAACTGCCGGACTTCCAGACCCCCGACACGGTGAACGAGGAGTTCGCCGACGAGATGGCCAACTGGACCATGCAGGTCCCGGCCGTGCCGCCAAACGGCACCTTCTTTGATCAATCGGACTTCCGCATCTCCTACACCACGCAGTCGGCAACGGCTATCCGTCTCGTGCCGGGGCCGGACCCGGGGCAGCAGGGGGCGATGGACCGCGATCTGCGGATCCAACTCCAGCAGAACGACCGGGCGACGTTCTCGTTCTTCGATGGCGTCGATGAGAACAACCCCACGCCGCGCTTGGCGACCAGCGCGAACTTCACGATACGGCCGGCAACCCTGGCGACGGAACTTCCCGGCGATGGCAACGGCCTGAACACGGCGGCCAATGGCACGCGCGTGGAACTCCTGCTCAACGGCGTCGTGGTGCAGACTTTTACGGGCGCTGCGCTGGCGGCGCTGGGCGCGCCGGTTGTGGGCGGGGGCGTGCAGTACAACATCGACTTCGGTCCGGGGTTCGATGCGATCCGCTTCGCCAGCGCGCAGACCGCGCCCGACAACGCCGGCTACCAGGACATCTTTGTTCTCGATGACATCAGCGCCACGTTCCCCGGCGGCACGTTCGCCGACTTTGTTGAGGACCGGATCTTCGGCGCCCGGGTGACATTCTCAGGCCCCGCGGGCTCGAGCGTGCAGTTCCTTGACCTCTACGGGCGGGACATGCAGGCACGCCTCGACCTGGGCATCCCCGAGGGCGCCGAGGTTCCGATCGTCGACCGGAACGACAACGGCGTGCCGGACTTCAACGACGGCATCGGGCGCATCATCATCAACGGCTCGGACGTGAACACGTCCATGACGCTCATCGGCGGGACGGTTATGCTGGTGAACAACGAGTTCACCTACGCCATCCCGGACATGGTGATCGGCCTGTACGACGAGTTTGAGGGAGCCGGGTTCGGCTACACGCTCTCGAACACCAATCCTCCCGAGGTGATCGGCCTCCCGCCCGGCCCCGGCTCGGTGGTGATCGGATCGCCCTTTGTCCGCCCGCAAGGTGACTACTTCGGCGACATCACCTTCCCCGATCCTGACGATTTCATCCGTGCCGATCAGGGCATCTTCGTCAACGGCGGCGCGGACATGGGCTCGATCGTTGCCCATGCGATCCTTCACGGCGCAAGCATCTTCTCGGGCTCGGTCGAGCGCATCAACGTGGGCGTGCTGCTCGGCTCGGTGAGCGTCGCCGGCGACCTGGGCCTCCTGCAAGTGGCCGGCGATGCCGCGCTCTGGGTTGCCGATGACGTCACCCTCATCGACCCTGACCTGAGAGTCACCAACCCGACGGCCGGCCAACTCGTGGTCGGACGAACCGTGCGCGAGATCGCGATTGGCGGGCGATCCTCGATGGACATCACCGTCCAGGCGGACGTGAACAATCCGGCGCGTTCCCGGTTGAACCTCCTGAACTACGCCGAGCGCGAGGTGGTCTACCACTACGGCCCGCCGGCGATGGCCAACAGCACGCTCAATGTTACCCAGAACAACAACGACGACCCGGCGAACCAACAGACGTTCTTCGGCGAGAACTTCTTCCGCAACGACTCCCTCCTGTCGGCGGAGTATGTCGGCTACACGGGAACCACTGTCCGCATCTCGGGCTCGCTCGGCGGCGGCGACGTGGTGAACACCGGCTTTGACAGTACGGACGTGTACGCCTTCGCGGCGGACCCGACCCGCGAGGTCGTCCTCCAGGCCGAGGGCTTTGTTGCCTATTACCGGATTGTGGACCGGGACGGGCGCGTTCTCGCCGCGAGCGACTCGGGAATCGCGGGACGCGGCAGGGACGGCAACAACCTCGGGCTGGGCGTCATCCGGTTCCGGCCGGACTATGCGGACGTGTACTACCTCGTGGTGAACGAGCCGCCGGGCGACGTCGGGAACACCGTGGACTACGGCTTCACGCTCGCCGGCATGGCGCCCGTGACGTTGGGCGCGCTGCGCACGGCGTCGGGCTCGGGTGGGTTCGGCGATCCGTTCTTCCTCAACCTCGGGTCGGGCTCGATGGGCTCGCTCCGAATCGGCACTGGGTACATCGACAACACCGGTGCCGAGAACGACACCACCGGCATCCTCAACACCAATCAGGGCGTTGACGACCTGCTGAACTTCGCGACGGCGACCATCTCGATCCCGGTGAACCTCTACAACGTGACCACGGGGTCGGACATCAACGGCGCGGAACTCCTTGTCGGTCGCGATCTCGGAACGCTCGTCACGGGCATGTCTCCGATTGTCGGTCAGGCGGTGACCGAGGGCGACTTCACGAGCGGGAACATCCGCGCGGGCCGACGCATCGGAATCCTCGATATCCGCGGCGCGCTCGGGGCCGATCAGGACCCGGCCGACGACACGCGCGGCCAGATCGTCACGATCCGGGCGGGTGTATCGGGAGCCCCCGGGCACATCGGGCAGATCCTCGTGGGCGCGTACGTCAGCGGCCTGGGTCTCACGATCACCACATCGAGCAACTCGATCATCGATCAGTTCCGTGTGGGCGTGAACAACAACGGCGATGGATCGCAGTTCCCCGGCGGACAGATCATCGACGGCACGCCGGTCTTCCGGATGGGCGTGAACTCGGACCTGCGCTTCGCGGATTTCAACCTCATCCAGAACGGTGGCAACGCGGACATCGTGACGCCGCTGTTCTACAACACCCAAATCACCTTTGTCGATGACGGCGGCGCGGCGTTCAGCGTCCTGATCCGCGGCGGTGGGCCGCTTGGGTTTACGTCCGCCGGGGAGATTCGAATCATCCCGGTCGACGGGTCGCAGGGCATCGCGTTCGCGCGGATCAATATCAACCTGGAGGACGCCGCGGAACTGGTCTTCACGGGCCTGACACCCGGCGTCGTCAGCCTTGGTCGGCTGAACATCACCGCGGGGACCAACCGGCCGAGCGTGATCTTCAACGGCGTATCCGAGATCGACGTCTGGCGGATCGACTCAAGCGGGGGGCCGCTGAACGTCATCCGTAACGAGACCACTAACGGCGACATTGTCGCGATCGATGCGCTCGCGCTGCGCGAACTGCGGATTGGGACTGGCAACCTTGGGCGCACGCAGACTTCGGGCGCAGGCCCGACTCGGCTCGGGCCGTTCATGGGACTGGCCCAGGGTCGCCAGGGCGATGTGGGCGGGCCGCTTGGGGTCAACGGGGCCTCGATCGACGGCATCGCGACGCAGGGTGCCGACTGGGACGGCACTATTCAAGTTCCGATCACCAACCCCGACTTCATGCCCCCGTCCCCACTGGAGGACCTGGGATCGCCGATCGACGGCTACCTCGACGGTATCGTCGTTCGCGGCGGCGACCTGACCAACGTGGACGTCGGCGGCGCGGTGGGCGACGTGATCGTTGAGAACGGCCACCTCCTTCGCCTGGTGGCGAACTCCGACGGCGTGGCACCCACCAACGTCTTTGAGGGCATCTTCGGCAACGTCTACGCGGTCGCCATCAACGTGGTTAACGTGGGGCAGGGCCTGCTGGGCACGGGAGCCTCGCCCTTCGCAGCCGCGGGCATCTTCGCGGACGACGACATCATCCTGGTGACGGGAACGGGCGCCGTGTTTGCGGGCACGATCATCGCCGCGAACATCGGGCTGGCCGCCCGCACGACGATCGGAACGGAAAATCCGATCGGCCTGCCCAACGCGGTGTTCGGCCTCGACAACATCACCATCACGAATGGTCGCTTTGACCAGGCGTACATCGCGTCGGTGCCGCTGGATGACTTCTGGCAGTCTCTGCGCGTGCAGGACCTCAACTATTACGCGGGGACGGTGCGGCTGATCCGCGCCGTCAACAGCGACCTGTTCGGCTCGTTTGTCTCGGCTCTGTCGATCGTCGAGGTCAACATCACGGGCGGCGCCTACGACGGCACGTTCCTGCAGGCCGCCAATAACATCGGCACCGTCAGCGCCGATGAGTTCCGCAACTCGACACGCCTCGGCATCCCCACCGAGATTCGGCCGTCGCGCATCCAGGCTTCGCTGAACATCCAGAGCGTCGTCACCAACGGGCTTGCCGGGGACATGTCGGACCTGGAGATCGACGCGGGCGGCTCGCTGTTCGGCTCGGTGAGCGCGCGAAACTTGTCGCGGGTCACCGTGCTCGTGAACAACCAGATCTTCAATATCATCGCGGTGAATGACATCCGCTCGACGACCGTGACCTCTGGCAACTTGCGGAACATGACCGCCGGCGGGGACATCCGCTCCAGTTCCATCAATGTCGCGGGTCCGATCATCCAGGTCATCGCGTCCGGCGAGATCACGCTGACCGAGTTCCTCTCGAACGGCCCGGACGGCCGGATCGACCTTGTCCGATCCACGGGCCGCATGCAGGGGGTGCTGTCTTCCTCCGGGCCGATCGGGACGATCGAGTCCCTCACCAACGATGTGGACATGTCGATCTCCTCGACCGATCCCTCCGACGGCCGGCTCACGCGACTGTCCGCCGGACGCGACCTGCTTGTTGATCTGATGATCCTCGGCAATGCCGACACCATCGTGGCGGGCCGCAACATCGGCCGTCCGACCGACGGGCGGGACCGAGCGCTGGACATCCGCGGCAACCTCGGCTCGATCACGGCCAGCAGCGGGCAGATCTACAACGACCTCCTCGTCGGTCAGAACATCACCGGCACCGTCCGGGCCGCGCGGGTCTCTGCGATCCCTGTGAACGACCAGGTCTCGCGCGGGCGCATCATCGCCTTCGGCCGGATCAACGCCATCGTGATCGACGGCGATGTCGCGGGGGACATCATCTCCCACTCCGGCGGCATCGGCTCGATCCTCATCACCAACGGCTCCTTCCGTCGCGGCTTCCGCATCTTCGCCGGCGACGGCAACATCGACTCGATCACCATCCAGGGAGGCCACCTCCTGGGTGATGTCGAGACGCACGGCTCCATCGGCACGATCTCGCTGCTGGTCGGCGCGGACGGGTTTGTCGGGCACATCGGCATCGCGAGCGCGCTGCGCCCCAGCAACCCCTTCCCGCCCTCCGGCGGGCAGCGGAACCAGTTGCCCCCCGGGACGTTCAAGACCACGGCCTTCGACGGGCCCACGATCCGCGCGGGCACCACGATCGGCTCGATCACGGTGCAGACCGGCAGCATCTTTGAGACGGGCATCTTCGCCGGTGAGTCCATCGGCCTGGTGCGCGCCAACCGCATCGGGAACGACAACCTGTCGCGCGGCTATGGCACCTACATCGCGGCGGGTGATCTCATCTCCCGCGTCGAAGCAAACATCGCCGCGGGACTCATCATCCTCGCGGGCGCGGCCGACCTCGGCCCCGACGGGCGGGCGGGCGGCGGCGGGGGCGACCTCGACACCGTTCACTCCGGCAATGTGGGCGACGTAGTCATCGCGGGCAAGGCCGCGAACATCCGCATCATCGCGGGGATCACCGCGGCCAACGGCGGAAGGTATGGAAACGCGTTGAACAGAACGGGTCCGGGCGTATCGAGCATCGGCTCGGTCTCCGTGGGTCCGGGGTCGGTGCAGGTGCGGGCGTATGCCGACGGTGCCGTCGGACCCACCAGCGGCAATGTTCAACGCAACACCGGAGGCAACCTCGCCGCCATCGATCCGTCGCTGGTCTCGAATCCGAGCGTCTCGGCCGTGGCCATCCCGAACGGCGCGGCGTTCAACATCACGCTCCTCAGCGGCGAGCGCGCGACCGTTCTCTTCTCGGGCGCGGGCCAGGCCTTCTGGGACCGTCCCAATGGTCTCATCACCCTTCGCAACACCACGACCGCGACCACGCTCCGGATTAGCGCTCTCGACACAACGCTCACCAACCTTCGAGTCTTGGGCGGTAACAACGCCGCGCTCGGCTCCGCGATCGTCGAGGGCACCCTGCAGGGCGCATCGTCCGTGTACCTGGACGGGGCGCTCACCACTGCGGCCTTCGGGACCATCAACTCGACAGGCACCTTCGGCTCGGGCGGGGATGTCCAGTCCTTCACCGCCGCTTCGTTTGTCGCGGGCCATCTCCGGGCACGCGACCTGCGTTCGCTCAGCGTGACGGGCAACCTGGGCGGGACCGCCTCCGACACCGAACTGACCGTCGGGGCCCTTGACGCAGGCTCGGTCATCGTTGGCGGCGTGTTCGCCGGCAACTTCAGTTCCGACCGCGAGGTCGATTCGTTCGCCGCAGGTTCCCTGAACCGCGCCGGCCTTCGTGCCGGGCGGATCATCCGTTCGTTCAACGCCGGATCGGCTGTTGAGTCGCGAGTCTCGGCTCGCGATGCCATCACCACCATCAATGTCGCCGGCAACGTCGATACGACCGCTTTCCTCGCGGGCGTGGACCTTGGGACCGACGCGTCCTTCGGCGGATCGGGCGATGCGGCCGATGCCGTCACCGACGGCTCGATCGGGCAGGTCATCATCGGCGGCAACTTCACTCGCTCGGATGTCGCGGCGGGCATCCTTCGCGGACCCGACGGCTTCCTGGGCACCTCGGACGATCGGGCCGATGACGGCCGCTCCTCGATCGGCAGCGTGAGCATCGGCGGCACGCAAATCGGCTCACAGTTCAACTCCCAGCAGTACCGCGTCGCATCGACAGGCTCGATCGGCCCCGTGACCGTCAACGGAGCCAACTTCAACGCCGCGGGCAACTTCCGGATCAACCGCTTGGACGCCAACCCCGTGCCGGTGCAGGTGCAGGACCTCGCCGTGATCGAGGACGGGCGTGTCTATGTCGGCCTCATCACCTTCAACCAGGCGATCGACGCCAGCACGCTCGGTGATGCGCTGAGCATCTTCGAGGTCCGTGCGGGCGGTCTGACGATCGGCCTCGCGCAGGGAGTGGACTACACGCTGACCTACAGCGCCGCGACGCTCACGGCCTCCATCACCTTCTCCACGACCATCACCAACCGCGACCTGCCCAGCCTCCAGGGCGTTCCGGGGCCGGGCGTGTACCGGTTCGTGCTCGACGCGGACCTCCTCCGCGGCGCATCGCAATCCTCGCAACTCGACGGCAACGGCGACGGGCAGATCGGCGACGACTTCTCCGAGGACAACATCGTCGGAGATGCCGGCGACAAGATTCTCCCCGGCAATCCCGCCGGACAGCCGACCATCGACTTCTACGGCGCGATCGATCTCAACACAGTCTTTGACGACAACTCCAGCCCCGACGGCTTGGCGGATGTGAACCGTTTGTTCACGATCCGCGGCACCATCGGCGACCACCCCGACGCCAACGCGACGACCTTCCGCTCCGGCGGCGATGCCGACGTTTACATGATCTCGCTCCGGGCCGGCCAGATTCTCCGCTTGGGCGGGACGCAGGGCGTGGCCCAGCGGGCCGGACGCGGCATCTACGACGCCGCGGGCGTGCAACTCGCGGCCAACAACGGCCTCGGGGCTTTCGATCCGAACGACCCTTTCGGCGGGCTCTTCGGCAACCAGACCGGAGGCATCACCGGCCCGATCCGCCGCCTGCCCAATGCCCCGCTCGACGAGGGTGAGTTGTCCAACGAGGATCAGTACCTTGTGACCGTGACGGGCACCTACTACCTCGTCGTGGCCGGCAACCTTGCGGGCGTCAACCTGACGGACCCCAACGCCATCAACAACGCCGAGCCGGTCCCCGGCGCTGTCGGCTCCTATCGCTTCACGATGGAAGTCTTCGACGACGGCAACACGGGCTTCCTGGGCGACACGGACTCGGGCAACGGCACAGCACTCCTGAACGCGCCGCTCCCCATCAGTTTCGCCGGTTCTGATGGCGGCTTCGGCACGGGAGACGATCTTGTTTCCATTACCAACGGTCGGTACACCTTCACGCACAGCCGCGGCAACGACGGGCTGCCCAACACCCGCGACGATGTGGTGACGGGGACGAGTTCCGACGGCGTGGTCTCGACGCGCCGCTCGGGGCGCGACGGCCGGTTCAACACCCGCGACGACGTTGTCCAGCAGGTCGTTGCATCCGCCATCGGCACGCCCGGCGCGGCGGGCAATCCCACCACCATCAGCCCCGATATCGATGTTTATCATCTCAACAACGGCCAGCCGATCGCGCCGGGGACCCGCATCCGCGCCACGTTCCGGTTGACCGAGACGGGCTCGAACATCGGTCTTTCGTCCATCCTGCAAGGACGCGAGCGGACCGGCCTCGTCTTCTCCAGCCAGGACCTGATCGGCGACTCGATCTTCGCGGTGTTCGAGGTGCCGGCGGGCACGGGCCTGAGCGATGCCAAGTTGCTCGCAGCTCCCTCGGACTTCCTCCCCATCGGCGGTCAGACCCCCGAGACGCTCGGCAACCCCCGCAACAAGTACGGCTACGACGCCCAGGGCGACGCGTTCATCGAGTTCGTCGTGCCCGGCGCGCAGGGAATCAACGGCCTCGTTCCCGCGCCCTATGCCATCTACCTGCAGGGCGCGATCCGCTCGGACTACACGCTCGAAGTCATCACCCGCGGCCAGGGCACGAATGTCAAGGTCACGCAGAATGTGCTGCTTGAAACCCTTGGCGGAGTGATCGACTGGCTGGAAGCAGGCGAGAGCCTCTCCACCCGCATCGAGCCCTTCTCCACCGGCGTGCTGGGCTTCTCCGGGCAGTTCGATGGTCTCTCGGCGGACGCCTATGTGCTCAACAACCTCGTCGCGAACCTGAATGCGGCGTTGGCTGCGGCGAACCTGAATATCCTCATCTCGACCACGCCCGCCGCGTTCGAGGGCCAGCCGTTCTCCACCGTTTTCCTGGCTGGCAACACCGAGCCAAGCCAGTTCTTCAACAACGGAACCTTCGGCGCTTCAGAGCGATCCGATGCCTTCAACGTCAACCTCGAGGACCAGGCGGTGGTTTTCCTCGCTTCCTTTGGCGTGCTTGGGAACGATCCCAGCCAGTTGGGAGTGGACACGCTCGTATCGCAACTCACCGCGGCGGTGGGGCGCCGGATCGGCGAGATGGTCGGGCTCCGAATCGAGACCGGGGCGGGCTTCGCCGTGCCCACGCCGGTGATGGCCTCCGACTCGGTGACGGGCGCGACGACCGTTCGCTTTGTCAACGCTCTCCGGCCTCTGTCGGGCAATGCGGACATCATCACGGACACCAACTTCTACCTGGGCTCGCAGAACGGCCTGACGCTCGCCCAGACCTACATCGCCCCGCGGTTCTAAGCACGCCACGCGACTCGAACCCCAAAGACCCTCGCCGCAAGCGGGGGTCTTTTCTCGCGCGGAATGCGCAATCCCGACCACGAACAGACCCGCGTACGATTCCCCCGTGCTACCAACTCGCCAATCTCCGGGTGTTCGATTGCAGCGGGCGCTCGCCGATGCCGGTGTGGCGTCGCGCCGCGAGTGCGAGGCGATGATCGCCCGGGGCGAGGTCCGGCTCAACGGCAAGGTGGTCACCGAGTTGCCCGTGTTCGTGAACGTGCGCGCCGACAAGGTCGCCGTGAACGGACGCCCCATTGAACTTGATGGCGCGGGCGGCGGCTCTCGCGGCCGGGGCCGGGTCGAACTCAAGCGGGTGTACATCGCCGTCAACAAGCCCGACCGGACACTCGCCGTCACGCGCGATGATCCCTACGGAACGGGCGAGCCGGACGCGACTCGCGGGGCACGCCGGACGGTCCTGGACCTCGTGACGGCCAAGGGAATGCCGCGACTGTTCCCTGTGGGGCGGCTCGGCTTCCACGACACGGGGCTGGTCATCCTGACCAACGATGGCGAACTGGCCAATCGACTGACGCACGCGCGATACGGTGTGCCGCGGACCTATGTGCTGGTGGTGCGCGGGCGCGTGCCCGAGGAGACGATGGCCCGGATGAGCCGGCGGCTCGCGCTCTCGCTGGGGCCGGACCACCCGCTCAGCACGGCCCCGATCCGCACGCTTGGCACCCAGCGCGATGAGACGGAGATCGAGGTCACCCTTCGCGAGTCTCCCAAACTCCGCATCGATGCGCTGGTCTTTGAAGCCGGCCTCAAGGTCAAGCGCCTTGTGCGGACGGCCATCGGCCCCGTATCGATCCGCGGCATCGCGAGCGGCGACTGGAAGTTCCTTGACCGCAACGAACTGGAGGAACTCCAGGCCGCCGCCGGCCTGGTGGGCGCTGCCCCCCGCGGGCGGAAGCCAGCCGAGCGGCCCGAGGCTGCAAGGCCCCGACGCAACGCGCCGGGCAAGGTCGCGCGCGGCGTGCTGCAGGCCCGCGGGGCGGAGCGGGCGCGCGGGCCCAAGCCGGCAACCGGACGCCCCGAGCGATCGTCGGCGGACGCACAACGGGCGGAGAAGAGGCCATCTCGCGCCCCCGCGCGCGGGCCGAGAGCGCAAAGCGAATCCTCCGAGTTCGCCACAAAGCGGCCTCGGCGAATCCTGCCCGGTCGGTCGGCGGATCGACGTGGGGGGGCGGCCACATGATGGGCAAGCCGCACAGCCATTCCGATCGCTCCGCCGCCGGGCGAGTTGACGTTCCCCATGATGGGGCGAAGGGCGGCTGGAGCACGCGAGTGCTCGGCACGACGGTTGCGCGCGCAAAGGCAGTTTTTTTCGCGGCCCGCAAGCCCGCGGAGCCGGCGTTTTCGACGGTGGTTTCCGCCGCGACCGAGGCTCAGAAGTCCCAGTTGACGCAGATGGCCGCGGCCCTGTCATACCGGACAATCTTCGGGTTGCTGCCCGTGATCATCGTCGCGCTTGTGGGAGTGAAGTACTTCGCGAGCGAGGAGAACGTTCGCTCTGCCGTCGAGACCACGCTGCACTACAGCGGACTTTCCGCGATCGCCGTGCCGACCGATTTTGAGGTGCCACCGTGGGACCCGAAAGCCGTTGGACCGCCGCCCCCCGGGGCGGAGATGGCCGCAGTGGACGGGCCTTCGCCCCGCCCTTCCGATGTCGCGGGGAGCGAAGGTGCTTTGGGCGATGTGCCATCGGGCGAGCCTGTCGCGATCTCGGAAAAGCCGCCACCGGCGGTGGACCGATGGATCACTGACCTCATCGAGCGTGTGAACAGCGTGTCGCTGAAGGCGATCGGGTTCGCGGGCGGCGCGATGCTGGTATACGCGGCCCTGGCGATGCTCGTGGAGATCGAGCGGGCGTTCAACCAGATCTATGGTGTGCCGCGCGGCCGGAGTTGGATCAGGCGGATCATGCAGTACTGGACGCTGCTGACGCTCGGGCCGCTCGCGTTGATCATGACGTTCTATGTCGGTCAGCAGTTTATCGACCGCGCGCAACGCCTCGCGGCGTCGAACGGCGTGGAACTTGATTCGAGCACGATCACCGTGACCGCGATCGGCTATGCGACGACGGTGCTCATCAGCACAGCGTTCTTCCTCGTGGCCTACATCTGTGTCCCCAACACCAAGGTCAAGATCTGGCCTGCTCTGGTGGGAGCGTTTGCGGCAGCGCTGATGTGGGAGGCTGGAAAGTGGGGATTCACGCGTTACCTCGCCTATTCCACCGGCACGGCGATGCTCTATGGCGCGCTGGCGCTCATCCCGCTGTTCCTCCTGTGGGTGTACTTCACCTGGCTGATCGTGCTCTTTGGACTCCAGATCGCGTACGAACTCCAGCATGGACGGGCCAAGACCCGTGCCCAGCCAATCGCGGAACTCGGTCCGACGCTGGTGGACCCCGCGGCCGCGCTGGTGGTGCTCGCGGCGATCGCGCGCGGCTTTGACGCGGGCAAGACGCTCGATGCGCCCGAAGTGACAGCATCGACAAAACTGCCCGAGGGGGTCGTGCGGTTGGTGCTGGCCAAACTCGCCGAGCGCGCCCTCCTGCATCGGATCAAGAACGGGTCCGATGAGGCCGAGCCGAAGTTCGCGCTTGCGCGCCCCCCCGCGGGCATCCTGGTGAGCGAGATCCTCGAAATGGGATACGAACTGGCCGGCCCGACGGGCGCCGACGGCGCGGTGGAGAGGCTGCACCGGGCACAGATCGAGTCTGTCGCGGGGCAGACGCTTGCGACGCTCGCGAGTGGAACCGAACCCGCCAAACCCGAGGTTTCCGACGCTCGGGCACAGCGCCCGGAAAACGGCTCGGCGCGCGCGGTCGAGCCGTCCGAACCCCCCGTGCTCGCGCGTTCGCTGGGCGCGCCTGCTACCCTTTCAGAGCAGGACTGAGGAGATGTTCATGGCCCGCAGCAGAAGCACGCATCGCCCGCAGTTGAGCGTCGGAGGGAGCGGGGCTGCGGCGGTCGCGCTGCTCGGTGCCACCCTCATTTTTCTACCCGCCTGCTACAGCCGCGTGACGCGGGCCAGCGGCTTTGGTGCTGACCAGTACTCGGTTTCCGAGCCCTACCAGCGCAACGGCAAGGTGGACGACTGGATCTTCGGCAAGCAGCAGCCCGCCAAGCAGAGCGGCACGCGCATCCCTCCCACCCCGCCGCGCAACTGATCATTATCGGGAAAGCACTTCATGGGCATCGAGGCCGCCATCCCCGTTGACGGGTTCCTGACCACGCAGTTGCAGCGGGTGATCAACTGGGCCCGCCGGAGTTCGCTCTGGCCCATGCCCTTCGCGACCGCGTGCTGCGGGATCGAGTTGATGGCCGCGGCCTCCAGCCGCTACGACGTCGCACGCTTCGGCATGGAGCGCATGAGTTTCTCGCCCCGTCAGGCGGACCTGCTGATCGTGGCCGGCCGGATCGCGATCAAGACGATGCCCGTGCTCCAGCGCATCTACGAGCAGATGACCGAGCCCAAGTGGGTGATCTCGATGGGCGCCTGCGCAAGCACCGGGGGCGTGTTCGATACCTACGCGGTGGTGCAGGGGTGCGACCAGTTTATCCCGGTCGATGTGTACATCCCCGGATGCCCGCCGCGCCCCGAGCAGTTGCTCGAGGGGATCATGGCGATCCAGCGTCACATCGACCAGATGGGCATCCCGCCGTCCACGCCGGGTGTGAGGCGAGTGCCATTGGGAATGGTTCTTGAACCGACACACAGGGTGCGGCCGCAGCCGGTAGGTCTGACAGTCGGCGGCGCCTAGCCGCCACCCCGCGCCGCGCGCGACGATGGAGCCATCGCGCCGGGACGGGACACGTTGATTGGTTTGCGCGGGATCGCCGGGTGCATGGGAACGTGTATCACGTTCCAAGCCCGAGGCGAACCGAGGGGGCTCCACGTTCGCCATGGCCAAGAGATCGAAGTTAATTGTGGTTGCCAACAGGCTGCCCGTGAGCCGCATCGGCACGGGTGCGGCCGCCAGATGGGAGCGCTCACCCGGAGGGCTGGTCTCGGCCCTTGACCCCGTGCTTGCCGGTCGGGGCGGCGCGTGGGTCGGCTGGACAGGAGCCCCGGGGCGTGCGCCCCGCCCGTTCCGAAACGGGAACCTGAAACTCCTGCCTGTCGCGCTGAGCGAGAGCGAGGAAACCGACTACTACCACGGCATGAGCAACCGGACATTCTGGCCGCTCTATCACGACGCGATCCGGACGCCCGCCTTCCACCGGGGTTGGTGGCAGGCCTATCTCGAGATCAACCGGCGCTTTGCGCGGGCGGCTGCCCGCCAGGCGGTGCGTGGGGACATGGTCTGGGTCCACGACTATCAACTGCAGTTGGTGCCCGAGATGATCCGGCAACTCAGGCCGGGCGTCCGCATCGGATTCTTCCTGCACATCCCGTTCCCACCCGAGGAACTCTTCGCGTGGCTGCCATGGCGGGCGGAGGTGCTGCGGGGGCTGCTGGGCGCGGACCTGGTGGGGTTCCAGACACCCGAGGCCGCGGCCAACTTTGCGCGCCTGGCGCGACGGTACACCACGGCGGTGGGAACGGACTCGGCCCTCGAGTTCGAGGGTCGCGGAGTCCGGTGCGATTCGTTCCCTATATCGATCGACTACGAGGCGTTCGACAGTCTGGCGAGAGACCCGGCCATCATCGACGCCGCTGAAAAGATCCGCGAGCAGGTCGGGCGGGACCGGCGGATCATCCTCAGCGTGGACCGCCTGGATTATACCAAGGGGATCGATTACCGCCTGCACTCGTACGCGGACCTCCTTCGACGCGGGCGGGTCTCGGTCGAGAAGACGGTGCTGGTGCAGATCGCGGTGCCCTCTCGCGAGCCGGTGCCGGACTACCTGGAGATCCGCGAGATCGTCGAGCGAACCGTGGGCCGGATCAACGGCGAGCACGCGATACCCGGCCGGGTGGCGGTGCATTACTTCCGCAGGTCGCTCTCGCGAGAGGACCTGATCGCGTGGTATCTCGCGGCGGACGTGATGCTGGTCACGCCGCTCCGCGACGGGATGAACCTTGTCGCCAAGGAGTATGTCGCCTGCCGCACGGACGACACGGGCGTGCTGGTGCTGAGCGAGTTCGCCGGCGCTGCACGCGAACTGCGCCGGGCGCTGCTGGTGAACCCGAGGGACATGAACGGCATGGGCGCAGCGCTGCTGCACGCCTTGCGGATGCCGCGAGACCGCGAGCACCAGAACATGCACATGCTGCGGGCGGTGGTCCGGCGGCAGGATGTCGCGGCCTGGGCGGATGGCTTTCTCGAGGAACTCAGGGGATGACCACGCTCCCTCCAGCGCTGGCACAGGCGATCCGTGTCCCGGTGCTGCTCATCGCGGCGGACTTCGACGGGACCCTCGCGCCGATCGTCGCCGAACCCGACGCGGCAGCGCCCCTGTCTGGGGCAACGGACGCCCTGGTCGCGCTGAGCAAGGTCCCGCACACGCACAGCGCGGTGATCTCGGGCCGCGGCCTCAAAGACCTGCGGGGCCGCCTGGCACTTGGCTCCGCCCGGGTCCGGCTCATCGGAAGCCATGGCGCTGAGGACGCCCATTCGTACCGCCCGCCTTTGAGCCCCGCGGCGAAAGAACTGCTCGCACGGACGACCGTTGAGTTCGAGAAGTTCGCGCCCGGCGTACCGGGAACCGTGGTCGAGCGGAAGCCGCTCGGGGCCGCTCTGCACTACCGGCTCTCGGATGCCGCCGGAGCGGCCGCATCGCTGGCGTTCGCTTCGCGCCTGGCGGGAAACGAGCCGGGGCTGCGGCTCAGGACCGGGAGCAAAGTTATCGAGTTGATGGTGGTGGACGCCGACAAGGGCTCGGCCCTCAAGCGGCTCGCTCATCGGATCGGCGCGACGGCGGTAATCTTCTTCGGCGACGATGCGACCGATGAGGACGCCTTCAGCGTTCTTGGACCTTTGGATGTCGGCGTCAAGGTTGGCGAGTCCGCTTCAATGGCCTCCCTCCGCGTGGACTCGCCGGCGCAGGTCGTCGAACTGCTCGGAGCGATCGCCGCCCAGCGCGAGGCGCACATCACGGCGAGTGCGGGCATAGACATCCAGCGGCACGCCCTGCTGTCGGATCAACGGACCGTCGCCCTTATCGCGCCCGATGCGCGGATCACCTGGTTGTGCCTCCCGCGGATCGATTCGAGCGCGATCTTCGCGGAGATTGTCGATTCCGGCGGGAACGCGGGCGGGTACTTCGCGATCGAAGACGAGGGGGGATCGCCTGCGCTGTCCCATTCCTACGACGGCGACTCCTTCGTGCTGCGCACCATGTGGCCCACGTTCACGGTGACGGACTACATGGACTGCTCGGCCGGGCGTGCGTGGCAGCGCGCCGGCCGGTGCGACCTCGTGCGAGTGATCGAGGGCAGCGGACGCGTTCGCGTGACGTTTTCGCCCCGTCTGGATTTCGGACGCGTCGGCACCAGTCTTGTGATTCATCCGAACGGCCTGGGGGTGGAGGGGCAGTCCGATCCGATTGTGCTCTACTCCCCGGGTGTCGAATGGACGGTGCGGAACGACAACGGGCATGAGACCGCCCAAGCGGTCCTCGCGCTCGATGGCGAGGACCGTGTGCTCGAACTGCGCTCGGGCACCTGGAGCCTCCGCCCCGCGGTCGTGCCCGAGGGCGAGCGCCGCGCGCAGACGCGCCACTTCTGGGCGGGCTGGGCGGGCGCGCTCCGTCTGCC
>CAYMWG010000028.1:4611-17927 GCA_964393765.1 uncultured Phycisphaeraceae bacterium | reverse complement strand
ATCCGGCCGCGGACGCCACTTGTTTCAGAGAAGGTCCATGCAACCGGGCGCTCCTCGCGGGCGCCCGGTCACATGGACGCGGGACCTGCTTAGTTGCGACGGCGGCGACCGCCGGCGAGTGCGAAGCCAAGGCCGAACACGGCGAGAGCGCCGGGAGCGGGGATGGGCTGAACAACAGTCAGGGTGCGGAGTTCGAGGCCGCCATCGATCTGGCCGACCTCGGTAGCCACGCCGGTCGCGAGGTTCACTGAGTAGAGACGGCTGACCGACTCGCCCTGGAGCATGGCACCCAGGTAGGCAACACCAGTGACGCCGGAGATGTCAAAGCCGCCACGAGCGTTGATGTCGATGCCCAGCGCACCCACGGTCGCGATCTGGCCGCTCGAGGGAGTGGCGATCAGGCCGAGGGTGTTGGCGAGGGTGTCGATCACAAACAGCTGCGTGCTGGTCGCGCCGGCAACGCTGTTGGTGTAGGCGGAGGCGGTGACGTTCGGGTTCACCCCTTGGCGAGAATCACCCATGGCGTACGCGAGCGCGCTCTCGTCCACGATGGTGTTGCCGTTGATGTTCAGGCGGCAGTTGTGGTCGGCCTCGCTGTTGACGCGGAACGCGTTGGCGACCGGGTTCCAGTCGTAGCCGAAGTTGCTGCCGTCAAAGGGCATCACCTGACCGGAGAAGGTGGCCTGGGCGGTGTCCTGGTTGATGGTGTAGGTGCGACCGAAGTTGGTATACCCGTAGAGCGTGAAGTTCGTGCGCACAAAGTCAAGGCCGACGACGTGCTCGTTGGACATCAGGCCCTGCACCGGCAACGCGGTATTGATGGTGCCGGGACTTGCCGAATCAAAACTGACGAGGAAGCCCTGCTGCGTTGTGCCAAAGATCAGTTCGGCATTCAGCGGAGCAACGACGGACGCCGAGAGAGCGACGCCCAAACCGATGGGAAGCGAGAGTCTCATGAACCTCCTACCTTTCTTGCCTGCCGGCAAAGAGAGAGAAACGAACCAAAACGAGAGAGATTGGGAACAACAGAAACCGAGTGATATCGACTCGCAAGAGCGCGAGTGCCAGAGCGGAAGATGGACGAGTAGAGAGAGAGAGAGAGAGAGAGTCGTACTGATTTGTAATCCTGAGACCCACACCTTACTGGAGGCTGCTCTGCCCTCCGTGAATACGCCATGAGGCGAAATAAATTGTGAAGCGCCGCATTGGCGCCCTCAACGATTCTCAATATCCCGGCTTGTCGGCTCGCTCCAGAACCCTCGCTCATCGAGCGGCGCTCAAACAGCCGTAAACTCGCCGGAGGCAATCCTGCTTTCACTCGCGACGGACGAGCCGCTGGGTGAAGTCATCCTCATGGAGCATCTCGACGACGCAACAAATCTTGGGAAATCGGGGGCGCATCTCGTGCCGGTGGTCAAAGGGCCCCCGTCTGACTGGTCGATCCTCGCCCGGGACGCTCCCAGATATTCTCAGGTCGCATTCCCGGGAAACGGTTACAGTGGGTATGCAATCCCTCGGCGGAAGCCCGCGGTGCATCAGGAGTCAACGAAGTGGCGTTGCCAGACCTCGAATCCGTTCATCGCGTCAAACAGGTGCTCCGAGATTGCCTCAAACTCGGCCCGGACGCAGCGGTCGCGGACAACATGCCGCTGATCGGTGGTGCGTACGACCTTGATTCTCTCGATATCCTCTTGATTGTCACGAGCATGGAAAAGGAGTTCGGGATCAAGATTCCGAATGAGTTGGTGGGGCGCTCTGCGTTCGCTTCGGTTTCGACGCTCGCGATCTTTGTGGATTCGATGCGTGGCCCAAAGTGAGCCGCCCCCTGGACGATCCGTTCGATCGGCTTCCACACCGGCCACCCTTCCGCTTCTTGACCCGCGTTGACCAACTTGAGCCGGGCGTCCGCGCGAGCGGTACATGGCTCCTGCGCGGGGATGAGGATTTTTTCCGCGGCCACTTCCCCGGACAGCCGCTCGTCCCGGGTGTGCTGATCGCCGAGGCGCTGGCCCAACTCTCGGGACTAATCGCCGCAAATCCGGCCGGTTCAGGAAGGCTCGCCAGGATTGATGTTCGGTTCCGTCAAACAGTGTCTCCGCCGGCTGAAATCCACCTTGAGTCCCGGCATGAACGAACTCTGGGTACCGTATCGATGTACGATGTCACAGCGCGTGCGGGCGGGACAGTTATCGCGGAGGGGGCGGTCGTACTCGGAGTGTCGGCGCAACCATGATCGCCTTCATCGCCGCAATCCTCGCCGCCATGCCCGCGTCGCCTACACCGGTCCAACCGCCAGCGAGCGCCCCGCTCGTTGAGCAACAGCCGCTTGCCGCGATACCGGTGAGGCCCACTGCGAAGAGCGACTTTGAGAGCCGCCTCGACGAGATCGACGCCCGCGCGAAGAAGGTCGCAACGCTGCGGGCCAAGTTTGTGCAACGGAAGCACACGCCGCTCCTGAAGAAGGCCCTTGAGTCCTCCGGGAGGGTCACGACCAAGGGCGGCAATGCACGCTGGGACACAGTTGCCCCGCGAAGATCGGTGATGACTACCGATCCTCGGGGCTTACAGATTTTCTACCCTGACCAGCAGGTTCTTGAGAAATACAGCCTGGGAGGCGACTTGCGAGGGCTTGTCGGATCACCCCTCCCGACACTGGGCGCGCTCCGTGAGTCCTTCGATATCTCGCCGGGGAAGGCATCCGACCTCGGCGGCAGCGATGACGACGACTCGCTGCTGGTGATCGAACTTCTGCCCAAGACTGTTGAACTGAAGGGGCATGTGGCTCGTGTGCGCGTGCTGATCGACACACGCATTCCCGCAGCTCGCCGGATCCAGTTCGTGGATGTCGATGGCGAACGCACGGAGATTGAGTTCAAGGATGTGGAGGTCAACAAGCCTGTCGCTGACGCGGAAGTTTCGCAGGACATGCCACCGGGAACCCGGGAGGTCTACCCGCTCGGGAATCCGGCTGCCGAAGCTTCCATGCCGACGGAACCCCTCAAGTGAACCGGCTCCGGTCGTGGGCGGCACAGTTCTGGATCGGACTCCTCTTCTGGTTCACCGTTCATGTCCCCATCGTGCCCCAAGTGCTCGGGCCGGTGCTGCTCTTCCTCATCTGGCGCTGCTCCCCTGCGATCCGCGCCGGCACGCTTGCCAACGCGCGCCGAGTTCTCGGAGAGAGTTCCACGCCTTGTGCGCGGCGAAGGCTCGGCCGGCGCGTGCTGGCGAGTTGCTTTCAGAGCGTGCTCGACTTCGCGCGCAACAGCCGCCTGACCACCGAGCAGATTCTGACGGGAATCGAGAGCGTGGAGGGTCTCGATGGCTACGAGGAGGCACGCCGACTCAAGCGCGGAGCGATCCTCGTGACGGCCCACCTTGGCCCGTTCGAGACCGCCGTCGCGAGCCTTCGCCAACGCGAGCCGCGCGTTCACATTCTCTTCCGGCGTGACAGGACATCGGCCTTCGAGAAACTTCGGAGCGAGCAGCGGCGTCGGCTTGACATCATCGAGGCGCCGATCGACGACGGTCTGAGTACCTGGTTCAGGCTTCGTGATGCGCTCCTCGCCGACGAGGTGGTCCTCCTCCAGGGAGACCGCACCATGCCCGGCCAACGCGGCATCGCCCTGCCTTTCCTCCACGGGCACATCGAGATGCCCGAGGGGCCGGTCAAACTCGCCCGAATCACCGGTTCGCCGATCATCCCCACTTTCGCCGTCCTGACCCAGCAAAGGACCGTGCGGATCGTGCTGGGGAAACCCATCTTTGTCGGGGAACCGGATGCGGGCGGAGTTTCCGGCCGTGAGGCGCTACGAGAACTAGCCGGGCGCATCGCCGCGATGGTCCTGCAGTATCCTGAGCAATGGCTTGCGCTGGAGAAAGCATGGGTGGAGGATCGCCAGGAGAGATGCGCCTGATGCTCAGCGATTCGCCCATTGTCATCACCGGGCTGGGGCTGGCATCCTCACTTGGGACAAGCCCCGAGGAGTCGTTTAGCGCAGTCGTGGCTGGTCGCTGCGACCTCGGCTCGATGTCGGTGCTGGAACAGACTCCCGAGCCCGACAAGGGTGGCGGGCAGGCGATGGACCTGCCGACTGGGTTGGGTGACCGCGCTCCACGGGAGGCACGGTATCTTCGGTATGTCATCGAGCAGGCGCTGCATGACGCGGGCACCCACCCGTATTCGCCCGCACGAGTCTCTGCCGTCATGGGCACAACGCTCCACGGCATGCGGGCCGGGGGCCGCTATCTCCGTTCCGGTGATGTGGCCGAACTTCGGGCATTCCCGGCAGGTGCCGTCCTCCGCGAAGCGCTGCGCGGCACTTCTGTGGAGGGTGCCCGGCTGAGCACTTGCTCGGCCTGCTCCTCTGGTCTCGGAGCGATCGCACTCGGCATCACGCTCCTGCGATCAGGCGAGGCGGACATGGTCATCGCCGGGGGATACGACGCGGTGAGCGAGTACGCCTACGCCGGCTTTGAGAGCCTGCGGCTCATCGCCGCGGGCGATCCTCGCCCGTTCGGAGCGAGCCGCGACGGGATGAAGACCGCAGAGGGGTACGCGGCCGTCGTTCTCGAACGAGAGTCCGATGCGACCGCACGGGGCGCTCGCCTGCGCGGATACTTGGCCGGGTTTGGCGAGTCCGCCGATGCGCATCACCTGACTCAGCCGCACCCCAGCGGAAGCGGTGCTCGCATCGCGATCATGCAGGCGCTCGAGACGGCCGGGGTTGCGCCCGAGGACATCCACCTGATCTCCGCGCACGCGACGGCGACTCCCGGCAACGACGCGTCCGAATACGCCGCACTGAGCGCGGCCTTCGGCAACAAACTTCCGGGCATCCCTGTGGTAGCATTCAAGAGCCATCTGGGACACACGTTGGGCGGCGCGGGAGCGGTCGAACTCGTGCTGGCCGTGCTTGCGCGCGAGCGCGGCCTGATCCCCCCGACCCTCAACGCCCTGCCGCTGGACCCTGCATTCCCAGACCTGAAACTGAATCATGGGATCGCGAAGAGTTCGGAGATCGCGTCCACGCTCAATCTCTCGCTTGGGTTTGGCGGGGCGAACACCTGCGTGGTCATCACCTCCGCTCGTCCGCGCGCGAGCGGCATCGAGCCGGACGAAGCCGTCATCACAGGCGTGGGCGTTGTGTTCCCGGATGCAGTTGGCAACGAGCGCTTCGTTGAGTTCCTTAGCGCTCAGTGTGATGGTTCCTTTTTCCGCACCGGCGCTGTGTCCGAAGAGTCGATCGCCCACCTGCTCAGCGCCCGACGCGTTCGGCGGATGAGCGATTACGTCAAACTCACCCTCGCGGCCACAACCGTCGCCTGCGAGCACGCAAGCATCGACGACCCGCCAACGTTCGCGGAGCGCGCGTGCGTGCTGCTGGGGACCATGCACGGGTCGGCAAACTTCTGCGAGGCGTACTACTCACAGATCTTCCGCGAGGGTCTGGCCGGCGCGAACCCGGCTCTCTTTGCCGAGGGTGTCCCGAACGCCGCGGCCGCGCAGTTGAGCCTCATGCTTGGCGTGCGGGGCGGGTGCCAGACCATCATCGGGTCGCGTGCCGCCGGGCTCGATGCGCTCAGGCTTGCGGCACTCCGCATCCGAGAGGGCGTATGGTCGCGCGCGTTTATTGGGGCGGCCGAGGAGCACTGCGAGACTGTCAACCTCGCGACAACCGCCTGCTGCGGTGAGCCGAGGCTGGGGTTCTGCGCCGGCGCGGTCACGGTCATCCTGGAATCTCGCCGCTGTGCCGTCGCGCGTGGCGCTCGTGTCCTTGGAACCATTCAGGCGATTGCCGTCGGGGCCACCGATGACGCCCTCATCGCGACCTCGCTCGACGGGACCGGAAGCGAAGCTCACCGGAGCCGGGCTGATAGTTCGGCATCCCCGCCCGTGTGGTCGGCTTCTGGTGTGATTCCCGATTGCTTCAGCGTGGGCGGGCTCGCGGCGCTCGCGGCAATCCTGCTTGCCCCGAGGGCGATCACGGGAATCACTCTCGCCCCGGGCTCATCCGCCCTGGTCCTCGGGTCCGATGCCGCGACGGGGATTACCGGCATCCGCGTGCGTTTCTAGACCAGCCGGGGGACACGAGACTGATCTGGTATACTGCCCGTGCCCATGACCACGGCGCAATCGGATAGTTCGGCGATCGACCGCTCCGGCCCTCCGTGCTCGCGTGCGAGTCTCGCGCACCTCTCACTGCCTTCCTGGGTCGGTGCGGCGCTCCACAGCACGGACGGGGGCCTGCCCCGCCAGTCTCAACAGACCATCGAAGGTGTTATGGTGAGCGTACAGGACGCGGGCACGCTGGCGTTGTGCTCGGCGACAATCAAGGACACGTTGGGCATGAGCGCTGCCCGGCTGCGGAGCGCGGTTGAGCACGCATACTCGGCGATCTTTCAGGCAGCGGAGAACACCGCCGCACGCCACCGCGTCCGCATGTGGAGTTTCATACCCGATATCCACGCCCTTTGCGAGCACGGACTGACTACCTATCACGTTTTCAACCAGGGCCGTTTCAATGCGTTTGTCAGGACGCTCGGAAGCGATCTGGCCTTCACGGGTCGCCTGCCGACCGCGACGGGTATCGGTCACGATGGTTCAGGACTCGCCATTCACTGCTTGAACGCCCATGCCCCGGGAGTTCACATCGAAAACCCGCGGCAGGTTCCGGCGTACCGGTATTCCTCAGCCTATGGCCCCAGACCGCCATGCTTTGCGCGTGGCACGATCCTGACATTGCCCGATCGTCGCCTCCTCCTTGTCGGCGGCACGGCAAGCGTGCGAGATGAGGTCTCGATGCACGCGGACGATATTGGATCGCAGCTCGACGAGACCTTCGAGAACCTCTGTGCGCTCGCGCTTGAGGCTCAGCCCACTGCGGACGACAAAGCCGGCAAGTTCCATCTTCGGCGCAACGGCAAGCCGTGCGCATTGTTCTCCACGACCGCATCGGTCGCGAAGTTCACGAGTTTGCGGGTTTACTTTTCCGATCCCTCGAGCGAGCAGATGCTTCGCGAGGATGTCCGAGATCGCATCGGCCCGGGAACGGAGATCGAACTTGTCGCGGCCCGCCTCTGCCGGGAAGAGTTGCTCGTGGAAATCGAGGGCGTGATGGAACTGCGCACACCTGCCGAGGGCGCATGAACAGCGAGGTTGAGCAGTTTGATGTCCTGGTAGTCGGCGGCGGACCGGCAGGCGCGACCGCCGCCCTCCGCGCAAGGCGGCGCGGGCTCACGGTCGCGCTCGTGGAACGAGATCAGCATCCACGGTTCCACATCGGCGAGTCGTTCCTGCCGCGTCAGACCACGCTCCTGCGTGAGTTGGGCCTTCTCGAGAAGGTCTTGCGCCTCCCCCATGTGCCCAAGCACGGTGCCTCCTTTGCCATGGGGCACGAGGAGACCACGACCGATTTTTGGTTCGCACGCGGGCCTCGCGGCGAGGACGCGGAAGCGATCAGCATTGAGCGATCACTATTTGATCAGTGTCTGATCGAGACGGCGGCCGAAGAGGGAGTCTGCGTCTTTGAGCGTACGGCGGTGCAGCGGATCGAAACACTGCTAGCCGGGAGAGTCGTGCTGCAAACGAGCAGGGGCGACCTTCAAGGACGGATGCTGATCGACGCCAGCGGGCAGGGTACACTGGTCGGCACTCATCTCGGCACGCGCCGCACGCTCCCGGACCTCCGGCGTGTCGCCTATTTTCAGCACTTTGCGCATGTGGATCGTCGCGATGGGAAGATCGGCGGGCATCCCATCATCGTGATGTGCGAAGAAGGGTGGTTCTGGATGATCCCGCTAGATGACACCCGCACCAGCATTGGGCTGGTGATGCGTCACGATGCGGCGAAAGCGTCCGGTGTCGCGGCCGACCGAATGCTGGCGTGGGGGATCGCGCGGTGCCCCTTTGTGCGAGCGCGGGTGGGGCGAGCAGCCGGACCTGAGAAGAATCTCGTTTGCGCCGACTTCAGTTACACATGCAGGCCCTATGCGGGCCCCGGGTACTTCATGGTGGGCGATGCAGCGACATTCATCGACCCCATTTTTTCAACGGGCGTGTGCATGGGGATGATGTCGGCGGTGAAAGCCGCGGATGCCGCGGCGGCGATGCTCGCCCCCCGCTATGCGGCGCGTGCACCAGCGGCTACCAAGAGCCTGCGGAACGAATACCGCCGGTACGTTGAATCGTCTTCTTCCGTCTTCTTCAGTCTGGTGCGTCGGTTCTATCGGCCCGGCTTTCGAGACATGTTCCTCGAGGGAAGGGGACCGGTCAGGATTCACAGCGCGATTCTCTCGCTTTTAGCCGGGCATGTATTCCCCCGTCCCGTTTGGTCGCTCAGGTGGAGGCTTGCTCTCTTTGCCGCGCTCCTGTGGATACACGACCGCAGTCCGCTCGTGCCCGTGCGTGGCCGCTTCTCGCTGTTAAACTCCCAGCCCGCCAGCACAGAGCTGAAGGAACGCCCGCTGGAGCCGGTGTTGGCGGGCACGCCGTGAGTCCTCAGCACGCCACGATGGTGCATACCGCGAAGGTTTGGGGCGGCCCGGCACAGACGGTCCTGGGCTCGCTGGCGTTGTGGTCGCGTGTAACCCCTGATGCCCCCGTCGTGGTAACGCACGGCGAGATTCGCGGTCGATCCGCAGTTCGGGTTTGGACCTACCGCGAGGTGTCGCTCATGGCCGCGGCCGCGGCCGCCTGCCTGCAAGAGCATTTGCGCGTGGATGAAGCGATCGTGCTCCAAGCCCCCAATGGCCCTGAGTTTGTCTCGTGGTTCCTTGGCGGGCTGATCGCGGGTGTTCGGGTGTGTGCCATGCATCCGTCCTCCACCGCTCACGAGATTGGCCGTGTCGCGGAACGCGCGGAGTCGCATCTGGTGATCGGCCCCCGACAGTGCCCATCGCTCTTGCACCTGCCATTGGCCCCTCCACCTGGCAGGCCAACCGATCCGCTCTGGCACGCTGAGTGCCCAAGTGGGGGGAGCGTGATCCTGCAGAGTTCGGGAACATCCGGCGCGCCGCGTCTTGCCCGCCGCACAGAGTTGTCTCTCGATGCCGATGCCCGCGGGCTGGCGGGTGCTGCCACCCTCTCTCCGGCCGACCGGGTTCTCATGACGGTTCCGATGTCGCACTCCTACGGAGTCGACCTGCTTGTCGCAACGATTCTTGCGGGTGCATCGATGCAGGTGTTTGGCAGTTTCGACCTCGCCAGCGTTCAACAGGTCCTCCGAGACGGTGGTGCAACGGTCTTCCCCGGTGTGCCGTTCATGTTCGAGGCCCTGGGACGCACTGAATCCGAGCGTCCTTCCGCATCCCTGCGCCTCGCGTTCTCCGCCGGGAGCAGCCTTCCTCCACGGGTTTCTTGCGAGTTTGAGGCGGCGTGGGGTTTTCCCATCGGACAACTTTACGGAGCAACCGAACTCGGCACTGTGACGCTGGGCCATCCGGCCCATCCGGAGTTTGATGCGAGGAGCGTTGGCTTGCCGGTGCTGGGCGCAAGCGTGCGTGTGGCCTCTCCTGGCAACCGGGACTCCCTGCTGCCGGTGGGCACGCTCGATGAGGGTGAACTCGCAGTGATGGCACCGTCCATGCTGGCCGAGTATGTGGATGGCGACCCGCCTTTGATTGATGGCCACTTCCCGACAGGCGACCTGGGACGCGTCGACTCGAGCGGCCGCGTACACATTACCGGCCGGCTCACCCACCTGATCGATGTCGGCGGTCTCAAGGTCAACCCGGTCGAGGTGGAGCAGGCCATGTGCGAGCATCCGGGGATCGCGGAGTGCGCGCTGGTGCCCATTCAACTCTCGGACACGGTGGTCAGACTGCGTCTCTTGTTCGTGGCGCGCGGGAGCGCGGCCCCGCTCCCCGATGACCTTCGCTCGTTCGCGCGGGAGCGTCTCTCCCCACATAAACTGCCGCGCATCATCGAGCAGGTTGGTTCGCTCCCTCGAACTCCAGCCGGAAAACTCCTCCGCCACCTCGTGGGCCACCAATGAGTCAGCACACCCGATCCGTCCTTTCGGCGAGCGGTGCCGTCCATTGCTGGTCCGCGTGCCTGGTGCTCATGGCCCTTTGCGGTTGCCGGTCGGGCATTCCGATCTACCCCACTTTGGACAGTCATCAGTCACTTCGGGTCATCGCGCAGCGACTCGATGAGGTAAAGACCATCCAATCCAGTGCAGTCGTCGAGTTTGAGGATGCCACCGGCTCGACGCTGCGACTCGATGCCGCTCTAGCGGCCCAGCCGCCGGGCTCACTGCGGCTCCGAGCCTGGAAGTTCGATCGCGCAGTCTTCGATGCCACGCTCCGGGAAGGGGAACTGTGGCTCCTTCCTACCGATGAGCAACATGATCAGGAGCGGGCGGAACAATCGCGGCGTGCGGCCGAGGGGATACGGCGCGCGTTCTCGCTCTTGGCGCCGGCTTTCTATGCGTCGGCCACCGTGGATGCCGTAGCCACGACCGACCGTGATTTAGTGGTGTTTGGCAGAGTTGCAGACCACACGCTCCGCTGCGTGATCGACCGGGCCACGCTCACGCCGCGCCGGTTCGAGCCGGCCGACGATCATCCCGCTGCATCGCTTGCGATCGAACTATCGGATTATCGACTTGTTGGCGCGGTCCCCTGGGCACATGCATTGACGATCGTCCATCCGCACGGGTGCATCGTCATCCGCATGGACGAGGTTGTGCTCAACGGCGACCTTGCTCCCGGTGCGTTTGTGGCGCCGCGCCGAGCGGTGAAGAGTCCCTGATGCTTGTCAATGGTCTCACCAGGGTTGTTGACTCCTGCTCTCGCCGACCGAGATTGACGCTCCTGCTCGCCTTTGCAGCGCTGACGATCAGCATCGTGCTGCTCGCGAGGGTTCGCATCGATTCCTCGCTCTCGGCCATGCTGGGAGGGGACAACGCCGCGGCGGAGGCGCTCGCGCACATCACCGACGACTTTCACGCCGCCGAGGACCTGCTGGTTCTCGCTTCAGCGCCGGCGTCGCTACCGGCCCCGCAAGCCGAGCAGGCGCTGCTTGAGTTCGCGGGAAGGCTGGTAGCCGCGGCCAGCCAACCCGGTGCTGTCGAGGCCGGTATCACGGGGGCAAGATACCGTCCCGATCCCGCGTTCGAGACCTACATCCGCGAAACCGTGCTTCCTGCGGGCACGCTGTGGCTCGATGACGGCGTGTTCGACGATCTTGTGCGCCGGCTCCGGCCCGAAGAGGTTCAGAAGCAACTGGAGCAGAACGCAACCCTGCTCGCTGCGCCCGGACCTGGCGCTGCCGCGCTCGCAAAGCGACTCGTCAAGGATCCGCTCCGACTCCGCGAGTTCTTCCTCTCCCGCTTTGCCCTGGCTGAGAATGGCGATGCGTCCATTGCGGCCACGGGCGCGGACTTCTCCGATGACAGGCATTCCATCCTTATACGGGTTTCGGGTGCTCAACCCGTCAACGACATCGAGTTCGGAAAACGGTTCACGCGCGCCGTTCGCGAACTCGTGAATCGGGAGAACACCTCTGGACTGCGCGTCCGCATTGGCGGCGGGCACGCTATCGCGGCATCCACGGCAGAAGCAATCCGGCGGGACGCGATCGTGAGCACGATCGTGGCGGGTGTGCTCGTCTACCTTTTTCTCGCCGTCGCGTTCCGCCGTTGGCTGGCGCCAATCACCATCATGCTCACCGCCGGCACCGGGGTCACTGTCGCCTTCGGCGTATCCACGCTATTTATCCACTCGCTCACCCCTTTGACCGCCGTGCTCGCATCCCTCCTCGCGGGGCTTGGCGTTGAGTACGCGATCCACTTCCGGTCGTACCACGACACGATTGCTGCCACGGGTGTTTCATCGAAGCAGGCATCTGTCCGGGCCGCGCGCCACCTGGCAGGTCCTCTGACCGCCGTCTGCCTCACCTCGATCTTCGGGTTCGGAGCGATCGACCTGAGCGGGGTCCGGATGCTCAGAGACTTCGCCAATCTGGGCTGCGCGGGGCTCGTCGGCGCGTTCCTGGCCGCGTGGCTGGTGCTCCCGGCGATCCTCGCGCTCTCGCCCCGTCCGCGCGTTCGACCGGGCGCGCAGTTGGGAACTCGCGGGGGCTTCGCCGGGATGCTCCTTTCGATTGCGACATGCCGTCCGGCACGCTCGATCGGAATCGGCGCATCGTTGGCCGCAGCCGCGCTCACTGTGATCGGCATGACGCCGGGCTTCGTACCGAAGTTCGAGACGAACACATCTGTCCTGCATCCGCAGCCCAGCGAGCCGCTGGAGACCGGACGGATGATCAATGAACGCTTTCACGCTCGCGGCGAGAACTTGCTGGTTCGCATTGTCGGTGATTCGCCGGAAGCGCTTGCGTCACGCTCGCACGAGGTAGCCAACCGCCTTTCCACTCTTGCAGCACGGCGGGCCGGAGTATCGCGAACGCTGGGACTCGCTTCCCTCGTGCCAGACCCGCGCCTCGTTCCGCACCGTCTGGAGAGGCTTCGGACCCTCGATGTCGAAGCCATCATCACAGGCATCAACGATGAAGTTGCACGCAGTGAGTTTGAGCCAGCCGGCTTTCAGGACTTTCTGAGATTCTTGCGAAGACTGTTGATTACCCCCCATGCTCCCAGCATCGCCGATGTCGCGGCGCGCCCTGAGATCGCTCGGCAGTTGCTTCCCCGTGTCGCAGTCGAAGACGACGGGGCATTGCCCCGTCAGACACTCGTACTTGTTAGCGCGACGAAAGACAAGTCTGGACCCGAAGCCCTCCCAGCGCTCAGCGCGGACATTCGCGCCCTGCTCCACGGCGTGCCGGGCGCCACGCTCACCGGGTTCTCCGTCGTCTCGCACGACCTTGAGAGCGCAGCCCGGCGCGATGTGGCGTTGTTCGGAGCGATCTCTGTCACACTCGTGGTCGTCTGGCTCTTCATCTTCCTTCGACGGCCGGTTGACGTGGCGCTCGCGTTCATCCCGGTGATCTTCTCGATTGTGTGCGTGCTCGCGTTGATGTCGGCGCTGGGCCAGCGCCTCAACCCTGTGAACATCGTCGCCATCCCCCTGCTCGCGGGCATAGCGGTGGACTGCGGGATTTACCTAGTCGCCGCAGCGAGGGACAATGAAGTCGCGGAAAACGCGGGTCGCTGCGACAGCGATCTTCGCGTTGCGCTCCGACCGACGGTACACGCGATCATCTGCACCGGCGGCACGACGATGCTTGGCTTCGGGACGCTGATCCTGACGCACACCCCGGCGGTTCGGTCCTTGGGGTGGGCCATGCTCACCGGCGTATCCTCCGCGTTGGTCGCCTGCTTGCTGATCCTTGCCCCGGTGCTTGTTTGGCGCGCCTC
>CAYMWG010000028.1:0-4511 GCA_964393765.1 uncultured Phycisphaeraceae bacterium | reverse complement strand
TTCCCGCGGCGGCGTTCGCGGCTTCCGCCGCGGCCCTGACGGCGTACTCGACCTTCGCCCCGCGCGGCGGACTCTTTGGCCCTGTGGTCTCCCGCTCGCCGCGAACGAACACACACGCTGTCGCGCTCACCTTCGACGACGGCCCTTGGCCCGGCTCGACCGATGCGATCCTCGACGTTTTGGAGCGGGAGAAAGTTCCCGCGACGTTCTTCGTCATCGGGCGGTACGCGGCGAGGCATACGGCGCTGATCCGCCGAATTCACGCGCAGGGCCACCTTCTGGGGAACCACACCTTTGATCACTCGAGGACGGGCTTGTTCAGAGGGCGCGGCTATTGGAGGGACCAGATCCAACGCACCAACGACGCCCTGCACGGTCTCACAGGGCAGGTGCCCACCTACTTTCGACCACCGATGGGCTTCAAGTCCCCGCTGGTGATGCAAGCCGCGGCCCTGAATGACTGCCGGGTCGTGACGTGGACGCGCCGTGCGTTCGACGGGATCCGGACGACGCCAGCGGCAATCGCGCGGAACTTGCGGCGGGCGGGTGCGGGAGAAATTCTTCTTCTCCACGATGGGCGTGATCCCCAAAGCAGCCGACGCGTTGGAGCAACCGCCGATGCGCTGCCCATGATCATCGCTCGGATTCGAGCGCGTGATCTCTCGATGGTCCGGCTGGACGATTTGCTCGACCCGCCCCTCCCTCCAGCGCCGCTCAGGGGAGTTCGACCGAACGAGACCTCCCCCGCGCTCGCCGGGCGATCCACAGACCAATGAAGTAGGCACACGCCCCTACGCCGATGCCGACGATGGCGCTCCCCAGGAGCCACTCGGCAAAGGCGTGCAGCGGGACCTGCCACGCGCTTGACCAGGTCAGGCTGTCCACCTCGACATGGGGCAACGAGCCGGTTAGCAGAAAGTGTCCCATGCCGATCGAGACCACCGCCAATGCAATGCCAAACGGTGGAATGGAGACCTGTGAACCTAGCACCACCGCCGCCGGATGCAGGTGCAGACGCCACGCTATGAACACGCTCAGCACGGTGTGCAGGCCATAGAAGGGCAAGGTTCCGATCCACGCGCCGATCGCTAGCCCGGAGGCCAGTTCCAAATCTCCGATCGACTCGTCTTGCACTTCCCGCCAGGAACGCATCGGGTTGAGCCATTGGAGAAGGCTGCGGCACCGTTGCGTGAACGTGCTTGATTCCTTCGTTGTTCTCGCACGCGGGGAAGTCCGAACCATTGCCAGCCCCAGCAGTTTGAGGTGAACCGCCCCTTGGCGAAGCGAGTCACGCCAGGGCTTGAAGTGGGTCACTCTGTCTGAGAACGCAAAGTACCGGCAAGCGATCGGCACCTCGCGTACCTCGTACCCTCCCCACACCGCGCGCGTGATGACTTCCGCCTCGAACGCGTAGCACGCCGCACTGCACCGAACCGCTTCGATGAGGGCGAGTGGATAGACCCGGAGCCCGCACTGCGTATCGCCGAGACGCAGCCCTGTCTCCGCCAGCAGCGCAAGGCTGGCATTCCTGCGACCTACAGCGCACCGCGCGGGGCAGCCCACCATCCGGTCGGGGCGCTTGCCGAGGATCAACGCCCCCGGGTGCCGCGCCGCTTCATGGAGCAACTTGGGAATGTCCTCGGGATCGAGTTGGCCGTCAGCATCAATCGTGGCCGCGTGCGTCGCACCCATCGCTGACGCCCGCTCGAAGCCTGTCCGAAGCGCTGCGGCCTTCCCCCGATTCCGTGCGTGTCGAATCACGACCGCACGTCCCCCCATATCCGCGTTTCCTTGCACCCATGTTTCGAGCAGTCCCTCCGTTCCATCCGTGGAACCGTCGTCAACCACGACCATCGGAAGATTCAACGCCGCGACCCTCGCGAGCACTCCCTGGAGCGGTCGAGCATGGTTGTACGTCGGAATTACCACCATGCCGACAATCGGACGGGCGGTATGCGTTGGGCACTTCACCGGGTCAGGTTATCGCAATCGGTGCAACCGATCCGGCGCGGGCGCCTGCCCTTGCATCGTCGCGGGCAGGTGGCAGGATCGTGTATCATGCAGGCGCATGAACGCCTGCTTCTATTCCACCTGCCGCGCGGCGTGCCGAGGCATCAAATGGCTCTGCATTCGCGAACGTGTGCTCTTCCGCGAGCCCGCAAATGAGGTTGGACCCGTCCTGGTGGCGGTTTCGCATTTGGGACACCTCGAGCCCGCGTTCCTGACCGCCCTGTTCGATCGCCCTATCCACTGGATGACACGCGTTGAGTTCTACCAGTGGCGGTGGGCGGCCCTGGCGCTCAATCAGGGCGGCGCGTTCCCCGTGGAGCGCTACGGCTTTGCCCTGCCCGCGGTGCGCCGTGCGATCCGCCTGCTCGATGACGGCCTCGTGGTGGGCATGTTCCCCGAGGGCGGCGTAGTCGCGGGGGGCCAATCGGCCCTGAGGGGCGGATCCATCAAGCAAGGCGTCTGCACCATCTCCATCCGCAGCGGGGTGCCGATCCTCCCCGTCGCCGTGCTCGGAGTTGAACGCCTCAACGGCGTCTCTATCTGGCTTCCTGCAAGGCGCGGGCGTGTCTGCATCGCGTTTGGCCGCCCTGTGCTCCCACCACCCGGGCGCAGAAGTAACCGGCGGACGCGGGCGGAACTCGCCGCGCGGGTGGGCGGCGAGTTTGTCAGAGTGTTTGAGCAGATCCAGGGGATGGACACGACCGCAGACGGGCAGACGGGCTGGAGCGTGCGTGAGCGATCACTTCTACAGAACGGTTCGTAGGGTCGGCAGCACGATCTTCGCACTGTGTTCACGCCCCGTCGTGATCGGGCTGGAGCACGTCCCTCGCGTCGCCCCGTTCATCCTCGCTGCAACGCACCTGAGCGAGTACGACGTGCCCTTGTTGATCCGCCACACGCCGCGCCCCCTTGACTTTGTCAGCATCACCGAGGTTTTCCGCAATCCCCTTGCCGCCTGGTTCTACGGCAGCATGAACGCCTTCCCGCTCGAACGCTCGCGCCCCGATGCGCCGACCGTCCGGATCATCCTTGAGCGGCTCCGCGAAGGGCGTGCGGTCGCGATGTTCCCTGAGGGCTCGATCCGCAGCGAGGCTGATTCGGTGATCTCCACACGACGCATCCGCCCCGGCCTCGGGCGTCTCGCGGGGATCGCCGACGTGCCGGTCGTCCCGTGCGTGGTCCTGAACTCTGCGGCGTACCGCCGCCCCCTCAGTTGGCTGCCCCTTCGCCGCGTCCGCTATGGATTGATCTACGGTCCCCCGCTCGTTCCGAACGAGAATGCGGAACGTCTGGAAAGCGACTACATCCTCGAAATCGCGCGTCTGCACACGCTCCTGCGTGATGCACTGCATCGGGATGCGTGACCCGCCTCGTCACGCTTGCTGTGCGGGTTCGCGCGCTGCCGCGCGAGCGATGTACTCGTTGAAGATTCCCAGCGTGCGGTGCCGAACGGGATTCTCAAGACCGGCCTCGCTCATCGCCCCGAGGATCTCCTCCGGGCGTACGCACTCCTCGATCGACTGCCAGTAGTAACTCATCAGCGTCATCGCAGGACGGCTGGCCGTCACCAACAGGCTCATGGGCGGCACGACGTGCTTGAGGTAGGCCTTCAGCATCGCGCAGGCCAGCCTCCCCTCCGGCGGCGCGATCTCCAGAATCGCCACGGTTCCTCCCGGCCGCAATACTCGATGCATTTCCCTGAACGCCGCGATCAGATCGGAGACATGACGCAGTGCGTAGCCCATTACTACGAAGTCCTGCGAGCGGTCCTCGACTGGCAGCCGATCCGCCGTTCCGGTCAGCGTCCGGATTCCCCGCCGCTTCTCGGCAACAGCCCGCATCCCGGCGCTGGGATCAACACCCAACACCTTTCCGGCGGAGCCGACCAGGCCCATTGCCGCCGCGGCGACCTGCCCCGTCCCGCACGCCACATCCAGCACCCGCGACCCCGGGCGAACTCCGATCCGCCGCAGCACGCTCCGGCGGTAGTACACGCCGGTTCCGAGACCCATCAGGGACGTGATCCGGTCGTAGTGCTTGGCGGAATCCTCGAACAGGCCGTCCACGACAGCCTGGCGTTGCTCGGGCGCTGCGTAAAAACCCCCGAGCACCGGGTGAGGTGCCAAGCGGTGGCCGCTGCAATCAGAACCTGCTGCCGACAGTGGTGTGTTCACATCAATACCCCGCGGGAATGAAGTATATGACCTGACCCAGCGTCCATTGACAGACTTCTACGCAACTCTACGAGCCTCGAACGCTTCGGGGTTGAGGTAGTCGAGGGCGGCGTGGAGCCGCCTGCGGTTATAGAACACCTCGATGTACTCGAACACAGCGGCGTGGCTGGTGGCGGTCGGGGAGTCGATCCATGCGGAAGATTCAAGAGGAATGAACCTTGACACGATACACACCGTATGCGATACTAAGGCATGAACAGCCGGGACTTGACCCGCCGACTGGAAGCCGATGGGTGGGTCTTGGCCCGCACGAAGGGGAGTCACCGT
>CAYMWG010000027.1:0-18372 GCA_964393765.1 uncultured Phycisphaeraceae bacterium | reverse complement strand
CCGTCTCGACCACCTGCGCCACCCGCGCAGCGCTCCCCGCCACTCGGTCAACGAGCGACCACCCCCCGCCCCCCTTCTCTTTGAGCATCGCGCCCAGCAGGTGCAAGCCGCTGACTTCAGGGTTCTGGCGCGCAAGCGCATCGGACTGCGCATCCGCGAGTGCCTGCTGGGCGAGCGTTGTGAAGCGATCAGGACGCATGGCCAGACTCCTCCCCCGCTGGAGAAGGTACCGAACGCCACTGCGGATCACCCAATCGTGTTGAGCCCAGTCTCCGAGCCATGCGCCATGTTAGGTCACGTTAGCACATTCACAGCCCGCGTGCTCATGGACGCTTACCCCGTCACATCCAGCCGCCCGGTCTCATCCGTCAAACGCGACAGCCCCTCAACGGCCTGGGCCACCTGGGCCTCCCCCCGCGCGATCGCCTGCGACTGCACCTTCCCCGCCGTGGCCAGCAACTCCAGCGCTGCCGCGCCGTCTTGGCGCATCGCGTCCATCGCCTTCGCGGCGACCGCGTACGAGACCCGCGACTGGTACGACGCCTGCACGATGGCCGAGAATGCCGCCTCCATGAGATGACTATCGGCAGCCCGGCGACCGGGCTTGACCGCTCTTCCCGGTCGCCACGTCCGTACACAAAGCGTTGCCCGCCGCCCGAAACCGATCAAACGGCGCGGGCAGCGCCGCGCCGACGGCGACCAAGCACCAGCAACCCGCCGGCGAGCACTCCGGCGGGGCCGGGAGCGGGAACGGAGATGATCAGCGCGGGCAAGGACGGCTCGCCAAGCGAGGTTCCGTACTGAAACGTCACGTTCCCGATCGAGCCGAGATCAAACCCGGCGGGGAGCCCAGATAAAGTGAACACCACCGAGCTCTGAACAAGCGGCGTGCCTCCGGTGACAGGGGAGTTGCCGGTGAGGGTGTTGTCCCCCGCCGAGAGCAGCCCGAAGTTCAATCCCTGCGGGCCGTTCTGCCCGTCCAAGTTCGCGCCGGGGAACGAGTCATGGGGTCCGAACAATCCCAGGCCCGCCGCGCTGATCCCATAGTCCGCGCCCGCGGGCGCTCCCTCGAGCACCGCCCGATATGCCCATTCGCCGCCCACACCGCCGCCCATCTCCGCCGACCCCCAGTGAACCTGCGAGCCCTCACCCAGCACGGCCGATTCTCGGCTGAGCGCAAGCGCCGGGCCGCTGATGTCAAAGAACACGCCTGTCAGCACATCGCTGGGCACCAGCACATCGCCCGTCGAAGAGTTCGTCAGCGTGATGTGGAGGCGATCGCCAACTGTCGAGAACGCGACTGTGGCGTCGCGCCCCGCGCCCTGGCCGCGGGCCACCATGGCCGCGCCGGCCGTAGAGCCGGTCGCGACGGTTGCAAGCAGACAGGCGGAAATCGCAAGCTTGTTGAGAGAATATCGCATCTTGAAGCTCCTTGCTGCGTGGTTCAATGCCCAAAGAGCGGACGTGGACGCCCCGCGGCGATATCCCCGGCTCCGCCTCGGCTTTGAATATGCGATCCACAGCTCAACCCGCAACGCCGCGCTCGCCTCAAAGTCATGCGACCGGCCGCACGACCGCGCAGGAACGCACGCCCCGCGTCCAGGCCGCTGATTGGGGACGCGCGAAGCCGCGCCAAGCCCCCCGACTTACCACACCCAACCCCGCTCGCCCAACCCGCTCCCGCGCCCCGACCCATCCACGCGATTCACCTCAGCCGCCGATCGGCACCCGCTCAACAACCTCCAGCCCGAAGGCCTCAAGCCCCGGCCAGTCGGTCTGATGGTTTGTGAGCAGCCGTAACTTCCGCACGCCCAGGTCGCGCAGGATTTGGCTGCCCACACCAATCTCTCGAACAGCGCTGGGAACGGCGTTCCCCGGGGCGGTCAGGCCGGGATCATCGGGAGCGTCCGCCCCCCCGCTCGCGCGGCCGACCCGCACGGCGCTGAGCCGGTTTGCGAGCCGCGCTCCCGGCACGTCAACGCCCGCATTCTCACCCGACGGCCGCAGGTACAGCACCACGCCGCGACCCGCCTTCTGGATCGCCCGCATCGAGGCGTGCAGTGTGTCGCCGGTTGCGCCCTCCGGCGAGGATCCCAGATCAAGGAACACGTCCCCCAGCACATCGCGGCGATGCACGCGCACCAGCGTGGGCTCATCCGCTTGGTGCGCGCTTTGCGATCCGCCCTCTCCCACCCCGCCCACGCACAGCGCGACATGCGGCAGCAGATCGACGAGCGACTCGTACGCGAAAAGGTTGAACTCGCCGATGCGAGTCCTCATCCGCGTGCCCGAGACGGGCTCCAGGCGGCGCACCAACGACTCCCGCGCCAGGCGATGCTCGATAATCTGCGCCACCGAGCACATCTTCAGGTTGTGCTTCGCGGCGATCTTCTCGAGGTCCGGCACCCGCGCCATCTCCCCGTCATCCCGCATGATCTCGATGATCGCCGCGGCCGGATACAGCCCTGCCAGCCTGCAAAGATCGACCGAACCCTCGGTCTGCCCGGTGCGCACCAGCACGCCCCCATCGCGCGAGCGGAGCGGATTGATGTGCCCCGGGCGCACAAAATCGTTGGGGCGCGTCGCCGGGTCGATCGCCATGCGGATGCCGCGCGCACGCTCGGGCGCCGAGACGCCGGTGGTGAACCCGTGACGCGGGTGCCCGTCGATGGAGATCGTGAACGCCGTGCCGCGGACGGTGGTGTTCACCGGCGCTTGAGGCGAGAGGTCCAGCCTGTCGCAGTCGGCCTCGGTAAGCGACAGGCAGAGGTAGCCCCGCGCGACTGTGAGCATGAACGTGATCGCCTCGGGCGTCACGAACTCCGCCGCGATGACCAGGTCCCCCTCGTTCTCGCGCTTCTCATCATCGGTGAGGATCACCATCCGCCCGGCACGGATGTCATCGAGAACCGCGGCGACGGGTGCGAATGGCATGGCCGATCGTAGTAGCCCGATCCGTCCGGCCTGTCACCGCACGGGTATCGTCCCTCATGCACGATCTTCCCCTCCTCAAGACCATTGCCGCGGCGTTCGCGGCCGCTTGGGTCTTCGGGCTTATCACGCAGCGCATCGGCCTCTCGCCGATCGTCGGCTACCTCATCGCGGGCATCGCGATCGGCCCTTACACGCCCGGCTTCCAAGGCGATGTCGATCTGGCCCAGCAACTCGCGGAGGTGGGCGTCATCCTGCTCATGTTCGGCGTCGGCCTCCACTTCCATGTCAAAGACTTGCTCGCCGTCAAGTGGATCGCCATCCCCGGCGCCATCGGCCAGAGCCTCGCGGCAACGCTCGCGGCCGTGGTGGTGTTCCACTTCTTTGGTTGGCCGCTGCGCTCCGGCATGGTCTTGGGCATGGCGATGGCAGTAGCGAGTACCGTGGTCCTGCTGCGCGTGCTCATGGACCGTGACATGCTCAACACCTCCCACGGGCACGCCGCCGTGGGCTGGCTCATCGTTGAGGATATTTTCACCGTCCTTGCGATCGTGCTGGTCCCCCTCCTGGCCGCGGACCCCTCCACCGGCGGTGCCGAAACGGTTGCTCAGCCGGAGGCCGCCTCCGTGCTGGCCTCGATCGGCTGGGCCATCGCCAAACTTGGCGCATTGGTCGCCATCGTCCTGCTCGCAGGCTCGAAGGTCGTGCCATGGGTGCTGACCCAGGTAGCCAAACTTCGTTCGCGCGAGTTGTTCACGCTCACGGTGCTGGTGCTCTCCATCACCATCGCGGTCGTGTCGGCCACGGTCTTTGACGCCTCCGTCGCGTTGGGGGCCTTCCTCGCGGGCATGGTCGTCGCGCAGTCACCCGTCAGCCATCAGGCCGCCGCCGATGCCCTCCCCATGCGCGATGCCTTTGCTGTCCTGTTCTTCGTCTCCGTCGGCATGCTCTTTGATCCCTTGTTCCTCGTCCACCAGCCCCTTATGGTCGCCGCGGGTCTGGGGATCGTTCTTGTGGCCAAGCCGCTTGCGGCTCTCGCCATCGTCTGGGTGCTGAGATACCCGGTGCGAACGGCGCTAACCGTCGCCATCGGCCTTGCCCAGATCGGTGAGTTCTCGTTCATCCTCGCGCAGATCGCCACTACCCACAACCTCCTGCCGGAGGAAGGCCAGCAGATCGTCGTCGCCACGGCGATTGTCTCGATAACGCTGAACCCTCTTCTCTTCCGCCTGCTCGACCCGTTCGAGAAGGCGCTTCGCAATCGCCCTGGGTTGTGGCGACGCTTGAACTCTCGCGCGGATCGTCGCGCCAATGCGCTCAACGCCCTAGGGCAGCCTGCTATCGCCGCGGCGGAGAAGCCGCTGGCAGTGATCGTCGGCTACGGGCCGGTGGGGCGTGTCGTTGACGCGCTGCTCCGCGATGCCGGCCTGCACACCGTCGTCATCGAGATGAACATCGACACCGTGGAGTCGCTGACCCGCGCCGGGCACAGCGCCATCTACGGAGATGCGACCCTCGCGGAGGTGCTGGACCAGGCGGGCCTCCGGCGAGCGGTCTACCTGGTCGTCACCCTCCCGCATTCTGCCAGCCGGGCGCCTCTCGTGCGTGCCGCCCGCGAACTGAACTCCGGCGTTCACATCATCGTGCGTGCCCGATACCTCAAGGAGCGCGATGTCCTCGCAGATGCGGGCGCGGACACTGTCATTTTCGAGGAAGGCGAGGCCGGTCTTGCCCTCGCCCGCCACGTCATGCAGCACCGCGGCCTCGACGAGGCGACGGTTGACAAACTGCTCAGGGCGCTTCGAAAGGTCTGGGGCATGCACCAATAGCCCTCGCATTCACCTCCCCGCAGGCTCATCTCCCCTCATCGCAACTCAAGAGGTCCGTTATGCGTTACTTCCCACTCCCGCTGATCCAGGACGTGCCGCCTCGGACCGCCGCACTCCTCGAAGGGCGGCAGGAACTGGTCCAGGACGCCCAGTGGCTGGCCCAGACCACCAGGGCGTTCGCCATCGACTGGAGTCTGAGACTCGTTGGCGCCCTTGTCGTCCTGATCCTGACGTGGTTCATCGCCAACTGGGCCCGGCGCACGATCAACCGCGCCCTGAACAGGCCCCGCCTGGACCAGACCTTCGGCCGGTTCCTCGGCAACCTCGCGCGGTGGGCGGTCATCGTCATCGGGCTGGTGGCGTGCCTGGGCGTCTTTGGGGTCAATACCACCAGTTTGGCCGCGATGGTCGGCGCGGCGGGCCTGGCCATCGGCCTTGCGCTGCAGGGAAGCCTTTCCAATCTTGCCGCGGGGATCATGCTGCTGGTGTTGCGCCCCTTCAAGGTGGGCGATTCCATAAGGGTCGGGGGTGTGGAGGGGACCGTATACGAGATCGAACTCTTCAACCTCAAACTCAACGCGCCCGACTTCCGGCGCATCATCGTGCCCAATAGCCAGGTCTTCGGGGGCGTCATCGAGAACTTCAGTCATAACGCGCGCCGGCGCGCGGATGTCACCGCGATCGTGGACCACGCCGCCGATATCGCCCGCACGCGTGAGGTGCTGCTGGGGGCGGCGGCCGGCGTTGGCGACACCCTCGAAGAGTTGCCCGCCGAGGTGTATCTCAATGACATTGCTGCATCGGGAGCCAACTGGAGAGTGAGCATCTGGTGTACGAACGCGGACATGGGCTCCGTGAGGCAACGTTTACTTGAACGAGTGAGAAGCGACCTGATAGCAGCGGACCTCCCGCTGGCCAAGCCTCAGATGGACATACGGATCCGACCAGAACTTGGCGGAGAAGAGGAAACTGACGAATCCCAAACATAATCGCACGGCACCATAAGTTGCGCGTTCGAGTTGCTTACAACATACGGCGTCTCTAATATCCGGTCCACCCTTTGCCCGAGCCATCCGACGCTCGACAGAGGGAGCACATTGTCACGACTTGTTTCCGGCAGTTCCGCTGCCCCGACCCTTGAAAGGATTGCACATGGCCCGTCCCACATCGCTCGGCCGTCTCTCGGTCGCCGACCTCCAGGCAGAGATTTCTCGGCGTCAGAAGTCCGCGGGAAAACTGGTTCGCCAGAGGAATCGACTGCTGACCCAACTCAACAAACTCGATAGACTGATCTCTCAATCAGGTGGGCAGGCCGCCAAGCGCACGCGCGGCTCGGCATCCGGCCGCCGTCGGGCGAAGAACGAGTCCAGTCTGTCCCAGGCACTCCACGGATTGCTCAAGGGCAAGACCATGTCCGTGACCGATGCCGCGACGAAAGTGCAGGAAGCAGGCTACAAGACCACCTCGCCCTCGTTCCGCACCATCGTCAACCAGACCCTGATCAATCACTCGAAACTGTTCCGGCGCGTGGATCGCGGCCAGTACACGTCGAAGTAGTCCGCACTCTTCCAGACACGCGATGCAAAGACGGCCCGGGCCGAGCCCCGAGCCGTCTGTCATTTTGGGCAATCTTTTCTAGCAAGCGCTGTCAGGGAACGGGGATCGGCTCGCGCGTCAGGCGGCTGGGGCGATCCGTCAGCCACAGACGGCCCATGTCCTGCCAGAACATGCGGGCGTTCTCGTCGAACGTCACCGTCATCGCATTGTCCACATCCTCCGGACGCTGATACAGCGTGTCCAGATTCGGGGTGGGGTCCGACTTCACCTCGTCGTACTGTGAGGAACAGCCGCAAGCGCCGGCGAGGCCACTGGCCAGGGCAACAACAACCAGAGGGCGACGGAAAGACGCTCGTGGGTTCATGAAACACTCCTCTGCAAGGGTCTAGGTTGTACCGGCCTTACCCCCCCGCGTCAACCCCCATCCACCGACCCCAACGCCGCCGGGATTCTGAAACTGCCCGCATTCCCTTTCCCCATGCCCTACCTTGAGCCGACCAGAATAACCGTCAATACTCCTCGGGCATGTCGCCCCAGCGCTCCCCGAGTTCACCATGACCACATACGCCCTTCCAAAGGCGCTGGATGCGGAACTTCTTTCGGCATCTCACGGTCTTGCGCGATCAATTCGGGCTGTAGGGGCGATGCGACCCAGCAGTTCCGATGCCTCAGGCACCCCCGTTCAGGTTAGCACCGGCCTGCGTGCTTCCGATCTCGCGCGGATCGGTCAGTTCGTCGAATGCACCCGCCGTCTCATGTTTCCCGGGTTCTTCGATCCGGAACCCATTGATGACGCCTCGCTGGATATCCACGTCCGCAGCCTTGTCGGCTCCGCCGCTGCGTTTCTCCATGAGGAAGTTCGAGCGGTGATGCGGTATCCCGGGCGCTCCGGCCAGCCAACCAATGCAGGATCAGACTTCGCGGAGAACGTCGTTCTGGCCTTCATGCTTCGCCTCGTAGGCCTCAGGCAGATGCTGGCCCTTGATGTCCAGGCCGCCTTCGACGGCGACCCTGCCGCGGAGCACACCGATGAGGTCGTGCTGTGCTACCCGGGGCTGGACGCCGTATTCGCGCACCGACTCGCCCACGAACTTTACATCCTCGGGGTTCCCCTTCTGCCGCGCCTGATCGCCGAGCAGGCGCACTCTCGCACCGGGATCGACATCCACCCCGGCGCGAAGATCGGCGAATCGTTCTTCGTCGATCACGGCTCGGGCACCGTCATCGGTGAGACCAGCATCATCGGCAAGCAGGTCAAGGTCTACCAGGGCGTCACGCTGGGCGCGCGCTCGTTCCCCAAGGACGAACGCGGGCGCGCGATCCGTGGCATCAAGCGGCACCCCACGATCGGCGATCGGGTGAACATCTACGCCGGGGCGGTCATCCTCGGCGGCGACACCGTGATCGGCGACGACTGCGTCATCGCCGGCGGGGTGTTCGTCACTTCGTCGGTTCCGCCGGGGCATGTGGTGCAGCAGCCCCGCGCCGACCTCACGCTCCGCCCGCACGCGGCGTCTACCGCCAAGCCGGGCGACAAGAAAGGAACGGGGGCGCGAGCCGCGGCCGCTCCACCGCCTGCCCCTTCCCCCGTTGCCGCACAGGACGGGCGTGCAACCGCCGGCACGCTGTCGCCCGACCTGCACTGGCTGGGCGACGGCGCCGGGATCTGAGCGTATGCCCCGGCTGCCCGAGCCCCGCACACCCGCGCTCCGCGAACTCGCGAAGCAACTCCGCTTCCAGCCCGCCGAGGCTTCTCGCCGCCAACTCGACCGTGTTGAAGACCTCGCGCTCCAGTTGCTCACCGAGCACCAGCCCCAGCGCGAATGGCCGGTCGAGTGGGTGGTCTTCCGAGTGACGGGCTTTCGCGTCGAGATCGCTGCCCCCGAACTCTCGGGCACGGTCACCGCTCAGGCCCTTCTTCACGACCTCGGGGCGCTCGTTCAGATTCTCAGTGCGGCGACGCGTGACACGGACACCGCGCTCCGCAACGCCTCCGGCAATCAATGGCTCACGCTTGAAGAACTCCGCGCGAGGTGGGATGTCTCGCGTCAGACGATCGACCGTTATCGCCAACTTGGGCTGTTCTCACGGCGCGTCCGGGTGGCTCGGTCGCCAGGCAAGGGACGGGGGAGTGCCCCGCACCGCACGCTCTTTGACCGCACGATCGTCGAGGCGTTCGAGCGCACGCACCCCGACACACTCACCCACGCCGCGGCGTTCTCCCGCACCGATCGCGATCTGTCCTTGCGCCTGCACCGGCGCGCGGCCCGGTATCAGCACCTTCTCGGCTGGTCCCTCACGCGCATCGCGCAGCGGCTCGCGCCCCGCATCGGCCGCTCGGTGGGTGCGGTGCGGCGTTCGATCCTTGCGGCCGACGCGGACTGCCCTGCACCCCTCTTCCCCGCGCGTCGCCCGCTCCGGGCCGCGGGCAAGGCCGAAGCGGTATACAAGTTTGGTCGGGGCGGGCGCGCCCGGGACATCGCTCGCACCACGGGCCGCAGTCGGGCCAGCGTCTATCGCATGGTCGCTTCGGAACGCGTGCGCCGCCTCAGGTCACTCAACCTCACTGGACCGGCCCGCCCCGACTTTGCCGCGCCGCGCGCCTCTGGTGGGCCCCTTCTGCTCCGCTCTCCGGAGGTAACGCAAGGCCTCGGCCGGCCCCTGCCGCACACCATCACGGAACTCATCGAGCACGCCGCGACGACCGAGGCAGCAGCGCCGCGCGAGCACGCCATCGGCAGTGCGTACGCGCTGCTGCGGTTTGAGTGTACACGAGCGATCGGCGAACTTGGGGGGCGGCCGACCATCTTGGGCAGCGAGCAGGGCAAGGCGAGAGCCAGGCCCGGCGCCGCCGTTGGACCCTCCATCGGCATCGACTGGATCGAGACGCACCTGCGCTGGGCGTCGCGCCTGAAGGTCGAACTCGTTCGCTCGCAACTGGGCCTGCTCCTGCGCACGATCGAATCGCAACTCGCGCGCCCGCTGGCGGCGATCCCCGGCGCGTCGGCTGTCGGACTGGTTGAAACGCTGGCTGGCGCGATCTTCGACGCCGCGGATCGGCACGACCCCTTCAAGGGCGGTCGCCTCGCCGCGCCCGCGGGCATCGCGCTCAACCGCGCTGCGGCCAGATGGTTGGAGGCGCACCCACTCCCCGCGGCGTCCGCGACAACCGCGCTCGCACCGGCGCGGAGTCTGGCTCGGCCCGTCTCATCCCACGCGCGCCTCGACCACATCTGGGTTTCGATCACGCCCTGGGACGCATGGCTGGAGCCGCCGCAAAGCGTGCGAGATCGGGTTGACTCGCTCGTCGGTCGGGAGCGGGCGGTCCTTCTGGCGCGCCTCGGTTGGGACGCCCGCCCTCCTCGGACGGTGATCGAGACCGCGCGTGAACGGTCAATGGCACCGCTGGCGGTTATTCGCGTGGAGCGGAGCGCGATGAGGCGGCTGCTGTGACCAGCCCGCAGAAAGTCCGACAGACGGTTTGGGTCATGCACTCCGGCGCGCTGGGCGACTGGGTGCTGGTGTGGCCGCTGCTCCGCGCGCTCGGGCGCGCGGATGCGCAGGTCGTCGCGGTCACGCACGAAAGCAAGGCGAGACTCGCCGCGGAATGGATCGACTGCGCACCCGGCGCAATCGTCCCGCTCCGCGGCGGGATCGAGCAGGCGCGCCTGACGCGCTGGTGGTCAGGGCCTGATTCCTGCCACAGTCTGGGTACCCCGTCGATCCGCGACAGTCCGCTTCTCGTTCCTTCCCCCGACCGCATCATCACGTTCCTCTGCGACGACTCGGCACCGGCAGGTCGCGCCTGGCTTGCCGCCGCCGCAGCCGAGTTCCCGCACGCCGCCATCGAGGCCGCCGGTGCGCACGGCTTCCCTTCGCGCACAGAACTCTGGGCGCGAGCGGATGTGGCCACGCGCGGCGGCATCCCACCCCGCATCAATCCGTCCGGGCCGATCGTCTGTCATGTCGGCGCGGGTTCAATCGACAAGCGATGGCCGCTGGATCGGTGGGCCGCGCTCATTGGGACACTCCGGGCGCAAAGGCGCACCGTTGAGGTGCTTGCGGGCGAGGTCGAGCAGGAACGGTTCAACGATGCGGAGCGAGCGTGCTTCGGCGCGCTCGGCGGCCGCTTCGTCGGCGAACTCGAACGCCTCGCGATAGCCATCGCCGCGGCCCGCCTGTTCATCGGTGCCGACACCGGGCCGACGCACCTCGCCGCGCAACTCGGCATCCCGACGCTCGCGCTCTTCGGGCCGACCGATCCGGGAATCTGGGCACCCATTGGTCCGGCGGTGCGCGTTCTGGCCCCGCCGACGGCGCGGCCGATGGAGTGGCTGGAAGTGGAGCGGGCGCTTCCAAATGTCCGTGCGATGATCGAGGGCGCGCGTACACTCTGGCCCGAATGAACAGCGAGCAGGTCATGTACACGCCCGGCCAGCGCATCCGCGTCACCCAGCAGGTGCCGCGGGAGCGCGATGCCTTCACCACCACCGTCGAGGGCACGGTGGTGAAGTTCGAGCAGCAGAAGACCGGCTCGTGGTACGCGCACAGCAGGGCCGACAAGTTGTGGCTCGACCGCCTCGAACTCCGCAAGGCCGATGGCGAGATCGTGGTCCTGAACCTCGACCGCTACTCGCGGGTCGAAGTCATCACCGTGCGCTAGCCGCGCCGGAACCAGGCACCCGGAACCCGGTCACCTCTCCGGCATGTAGTTCAGCGCCGGCGTGGGCAGCGAGTTGAACGACCAGACGTTGTGGCTGGTGACGTGCCAGGGCGAAAGCCCGCCGCGGAGGCGCACCGTGATGGGCTGGGTGATGGGCCTGCCGCCCGCGACCGATTCAAGCCCCTTGATCGGACGGATCACATCCACCCTCGCTTCATCCCCCTGCACCCAGATGCGCGAGACGTGGTACGTCGGCAGCGACTCGTTGCCCTCCTGCATCGGCACCGCGCCAAACGCGATCAGGTCGCACACGCGCTGATACACCAGCGCGTTCACGCCCTGCGGCAGGTTCACCGCGAACCGCGGCCCGGGGATGCCCGCGCCCGAATCCGGGAGGGGCGCGCCGCCAGCGGACCACTCCGCCGACTCCTCGGGCGGGTAACGCGTCGCCACCCACCGCACCGACTCGATCATCAGCGGGGGGATCGGGTCTGAGTTCGGGTTGGAAAAGCCCCGCTCCCCGTCCACAACCGGGTTGATGACGTTGTGCCCGACGCAGCCGGGCACGAACATCGCGGCGAGCGGAAGCGCCAGGAGAACGAAGAGTTTGGTCGAGCGCTGCATGGACTTTCACCTCGGGTCGGGTGGGTTCGGAACGGCCAACGGAAGCAGGAGAGTCTAAGCGCGCCCGCACGATTCGGCGACGTGGGCGGGACTTTCGGAGGAACTCAGAGAAGCAGAGAGAGCAGAGAAAAAGCAAAGGAAGAATCGACCCGGGCCTGGCAACAGAGCCGACTCATCCGGCCCCGCGGCCCTTGCGCTCGTTCGTTTCCGGAGTTCTCATCTCTGCTCCCCTCTGCTCCCTCTGCTCGCTCTGAGTTCCTCTTGTTTGAGTTCTTGCCTTACCCCCTGCCCCGAGCGTGCGGCTTCCCATCCTCGTGCGCATCGGCCGGGCCGGCATCGACGGCCTCCGACCGCTTCTCAGTCACCCGCCCCAGCGCGTGGGGCAACTCGATCCCCGCCTGTAGTGCCAACTCGTGCAATCGCGGCAGCGAGCCGACAAACCCGGACAAAAAGTCCGCGGTTGTGGAGCGGCCGTTGGAGTTCATGCCCGAGTCCCAGACCGTGATCTTGTCGATCTTGAGGTTCTGGATCGCCTTGACCTGCTCTGCCACCAGTTTGGGCAACTGCTCGATGAGCAGCAGCGTCGGGCCGACCTGCGGCTGGCTGCCGCACGCCTCAATGAGCCGCCGGTACCCCTCGGCCTTGGCTTCGAGTACCTTGCGCGTGCCCTCGGCCTCGGCGGTGTACTTGGCCAAAATCGCGTCCGCCTCGCCCTGGGCCTCGATGCGCCGCTTCTCGGCCTCGGCGTGGGCCGCGATCTCGACCCGCTTCTTCTCGACTTCCTGCGGCGCGAGTTGCTCCTTGCTGAGCCTCGCCAACTCCTGCTCGCGCTGCGCGATCATGATCGCCTCGCTCGCCTTGGCGGTGGCGACATCCGCCCGCCGCTTGGCATCGGCGCGGACCTCGGCGAGTTTGGCGTTGGATTCGGCGATGGTCGCCGCGGACGTGTTCTCGCCGGTCGTCGCGCTGGCCTCGGCCTCGGCGACGCGGATGCGCTGCTCCTGCTCGGCCTTCTTGCGAGCGGCGATGGTCTCGGCCTCGCGCTGCGCGCTCGTCACCTCGATATCCCGCTTGGCCTGCACCTCGCCCGTCACCGCCTGGGCCTCGTAGCCCGCGACCGCGATGCGTTTGGCCTGCTCGGCCCGCTTCTGCCCCTCCACCGCCGTCGCGGCCTCGTTGGCCACCTGCACCGTCCGCTCACGCACCGCCATCGCCTCGCCCACCGCGCCGTCGCGCTCCTGCTGGGCGACATCGACCTTGGCGCGGTTGATCGCCTCCGCCGCCGCCCGCTTGCCGATCGCCTGGATGTACCCTGACTCGTCGGTGATATCGCGGATGTTCACGTTGATGAGGTCGAGGCCGATCTTGTTGATCTCCTGGCCGACGTTCTCGTTGATGAGCATCATGAACTTCTCGCGGTCCTTGTTGATCTCCTCGATCGACAGGGTCGCGATCACCAGGCGCAACTGGCCGAGGATGATGTCCTGGGCCTGCTCGCGCACCTGCTGCGGGTTGAGGCTGAGCATGCGCTCGGCCGCATTGTTCATCAGCACCGGGTCGGTCGAGATTGCAACGGTGAACGTGCTCGGCACGTTGACGCGGATGTTGTTGAGCGACAGCGCGCCCTCGAGCGGGATCTCGATCACGAGCGGCTCGAGCGACAGGTACGCGTAGTCCTGCACCAGCGGCCAGACAAACGTGCCGCCGCCGTGGATGCACTTGCTCGCCCGTCCGCCGCGAACCTTGCCGTAGACCACGAGGATGCGGTTGGACGGGCAGCGCTTGTAGCGGGTTGCGCCCCACGCGACGAGCACCAGCACGGCCAGCCCGAGCGCGCCGAAAAACAGGATGATGAGCAGGCCGGTGACATCCTGGTTTCCCTGCTGCGCGATCGCGAGCACGTTGCCAAGACCGTTGTCGAATGTCTGCATGGACTCGTTCATTGTTCGATCCTCCGAACTTGCTTTCGTGGACCGGCATTCGAGCCGGTCATCCGCCTCTGGTGGTCCGGCTCTCCGAGCCGGCGTCTCCTCGCTCATTTCCCAATCGCTACACCGCCCGCGCCACCGTCAGCGTGTTGTCCCCATTCACCCCCATTACGCGCACGCGTGTCGAGCGGATCAACTCATCTTCCGCCGACACCGCGTTGAACGTCCGCTGGCGACCGTCCACCACCAGCATCACCTGCCCGGTGCCCTTGCCCGTCGGTGGCACGGCGACATACACCGACCCTTCGAGCCCGACAGTTGAGCCAGCGTGGATGTTGCCGGAGGATTGCAGTTCGAGCATGCCGCGGAGCATGATCGCCATGACCCACATCATGATCGCGCCGCCGAGCAGGCCCATGCCGATCGAGGCGGGGATGCCCCACTGGAGGCCGCGGTAGCCGATCAGCCCGGCCCAGCCAAAGCCCATGACAAACGCCATGACCGTCTGCACGCTGAAAAATTTGACACCCTCGCCGCCGTGGGCGTGATGGTCGGCGCCGCTGCCGGCATCGTGGCCGTCGATGTCCGCGCCCGCGCCAAGCGACAGCATCAGCAGACGCACGAGGAACAGCCCGCTGCCGATGAGGGCGGGGCCGGTGAACCACGGGGCCTGATCGCCGAAGAACAGGTGAAACACGGCGCGACTCCTTCCCGCGAGACCCCCAGGCAGTGTAACCGAATGGTCGCCAGCGTGCCAAAGGCCCGACCCTCCCGGCCGGAGACATCAGAGACTCCCAACCCCCAGCAATCTCCGTTGGCTTTCTCTCCCGGAACGGGAGACACGTCCGCCAAGGCCATACCTCTCACCATTGCGTGTACCCGCATGTCAGCAGCAACCATGCGAGCGGGAGTCTTTGCCCGTACTTTGTAGGGTGAGCCTCCCAGAGGGTTGCCCGGACCCATGTTTTCTTCTATAATCAAATCGTGAGCCCCGGAACATGGACTTCCGCTGGATCGACTGGAACATCGACAAGGTTCAGAGCCACGGCGTTGAGCCCGAGGAGGCGGAACAGGCCGTTCGCGGCGCCCGGCCGCCGTACCCACGAAGTGACCTTGATGGCCGGCGGCTCGTCCGGGCCAGGACCGACTCGGGCCGGTACCTCCAAGTGGTGTTCATCATCGACCCGGATCGCGGCGCTTTCGTCATTCACTCCCGCCCGCTGAACGTTCGAGAGCAACGCAACTTCCGAAGAGAGACCAAATGAGTAACCGCAAGCGACTCAAACCCTCTTGGGAGATGACCACGGCCGAACTTGAGGCCCTGACCAAGGACCTTGACGATGAGTTCGTGGCCGAGAAGTTCAAGCCTTTGACAGCCCGCGAGCGAACGGAGTGGGAGACGATCAAGCGCGGCCGGGGCAGGCCTCTCGTCGGCAAGGGAGCCAAGGTCGTCTCCGTCAGCATCGAGCGCGACCTGCTCGCCCGGGCCGACAAGGCGGCCAAGCGGGTTGGCGTCAGCCGCGCCCGCCTTGTCGCGGCGGGGCTTTCTCGCGTTCTTGATGACCTCGATCAGAAACGCCGGACCGCCGTCGCCAAGCCGCGAGCCCGCAAACGCGCGGCGTGAGCCCTCCTATTTGCTGCTCTGCTGCTTTGCTGCTCTGCCGCTCTGTTCCTGCTCTTCCCACCGCGTCTTCAACCCGTGCTCCACTTTCAGCAGGTCCAGCACCTTGCCCACCATGAAGTCCACGATCTCTTCCACGCTCGTCGGGTGCAGATAGAACCCCGGGTTCGTCGGGCACACAATCGCGCCCGCGAGCGTGAGGGTCCGCATGTTCTCGATATCAATCAGGCTCAGCGGCGTCTCCCGGTGGCAGACGATCAGCGGGCGGCGTTCCTTGAGCGTGACCATCGCCGCGCGGGTCAGCAGGTTCGAGCCCGAGCCGGTCGCGATCGCGCCCAGACTCGTGCTCGAGCACGGCATCACCACCATCCCGTCGTGCAGGAAACTCCCCGAGGCGATCGTCGCGCCCACATCCTTGTTCGGATGGATCACCAGCCTCGTCGCGGCCCGCGCATCGGCGATGCCCGGGCACATCGACGCGAACTCGACGTGCGTCACGCCCGCCTCATCGAAGAGCAGCCGCCGTCCATACTCCGTCACCACCAAGTGAACTTCCGCGCTGCCGTCACCGCTCAGCAGCAGTTGCTCCAGCAGCCGCAGCGCGTACGCCGCGCCCGAGGCTCCGGAGATTCCCAGCACATACCGGCGCGGCCGGGTGGTCGCGCGGGGAACAACCGGCTCATCAATGATCGTCGTAGGCATGGCTGAGTATTCGCGCGCCGCAGTGCTTTGGGTATCCCTCAGCCCCCTCTGAACCACTGTTGAAGGAACGCGAAGATATCCGGCACGCCCTGCGTGCCCGACCCGTCGTAATCCGCGCCTGGGCCCTGCGCGAACCATGCGGCCAGGAAGGCGAAAATGTCCTGCACCGTCCGCAGACCATCGAGGTCAAAGTCCGCGTGCGGCACACGCGCCAGGCCCGCGGAGGGCATGAGCGTCACTGCGCGGTTCGTCGCCGATTGCGGACCATTGGGCTCGATCCGGACGGCGAACAGGTCGGACCCGGTGTCCGACGGTTCGGGGAACGGGCTCGTGATGGTCACGCTCAGACTGCCATCGCCGTTGGCGGCTACCGCGCCGATCTCCGCCCGCCCCGCGCTGCCTGGCGCGTGGAAGACACTCACCCGGTCCGGCGACACGCCGATATCCGCTTCAAGCCAGTCCCGCACGTTCACCACGAGCGTCTGCACGCAGGCGCCCGCCGCGCTGACGGGCGAGGTCGGCGGCGAGAACTCGGTGACCGACAACTCGGCATCCGGCTTGCCCACCAGCCCCGCGCGCCACGCGTCGAACTGCGTGCGGAGTTGCAGGACCGGGTCGATCGCGCCAGCGCTCTGGTTGGCGACGTTGAACTCCATGAAGTAATCACCGGTCGCGCACCCCACACCATCATTGAACGCTCCGCCCACGTTGTTCACGACCATCATCGTGCTCAGCGTCTGCAGCGGCACCAGCGCATCAAGGTCGCCATCCTGGTCCACATCCGCGAGTTCCAGCCGGCCCGGGGTATTCTGCACAGTCGTCAGCACCGCGGGCGTTGCAAAGGCTCCTCCTCCGAGGCCGCGAAAGACGCCGAGACGGCTCGCCGCGGTCGCGCGTGTCAGGCCCACGAGGTCCACGATGCCGTCGCCCGTCACGTCCGCGATCGCCACACCGCCGGGCACCGGCCCGAGCGCGAGCGTCTGCGCGGCGTAGTCGCCCCCGCCCGCGATCAGCAGCACCAGGCCGTTGTTCCCGCCCGCGGCGGACACAATATCCAGATCCCCATCGGCGTCGATGTCCCCCACGCGTATCTGCGCGATGCCCGCGCCGCCCGCCGGAAGCACGCCCGCAAGCAACGAGAGCGACCCGCCCGGGACCGTCTCGTTGCGGAGAATCGAAACGCCCGCCGTGCCGCCGCTCCCCAGCACGAGGTCCAGATCGCCGTCGCCCTCAAGGTCCGCCGCGACGATGGCCTGCGGGTTATCGAGGCACGCGATGCTCAACGCCGGCGCGAACGCGCCACCCCCGGTACCCAGCATCACGCTCAGCGTGTCGCCGAGCGCGTTGCACACCGCAATATCCACGATCCCGTCGCCGTTGAAGTCGCCTGTCGACACGCCGTTTGGCCCATCGCCCGCCGTCAGATGCACGGGCGCGCCGAACGCGCCGCTCGGCTGGCCCATCCCGTTTGTCAGTCCGGGCAGCACCGTCGCGCGGTCGCCCACCATGGACGCAACCACGATGTCGCGCACGCCGTCGCCCGTCACATCCGTAACCACCAAATCCCGCGGCGCCATCAGGCCGGAATAGTGGACCGGCGCGGCGAACGCGCCCTGCCTGTCGCCCGTGCTGATGTTCAGGTACACGCTCACACTGCTCGATGCGCCGGCGTTGATGCACACCATGTCGGGGCGTGAATCGCCGTTGATGTCCGCCGCGCGGCTGACAAAGGGGGTTACCTGGGCGCGGTAGAGACCGTTGCAACCGTCGCGATCACCGGTGCGGGCGATGAGCATGTACGCGATGTGCGCCGACTTGGTGAACATCGGGGGCGGCGAGCCGCACCCCGTCGGGTCGCCCGATGAGCACGAGCAGCGGCCGTCCCCGCCCATCACTCTTGCTGCTTCCATCCCGGCCATGAGTTTCGCCGCGAGGTCGCCGGGGGTGGTAAGCACCGCGGTTTCAGCCATCTGCACCACCGGCGCGCCCGTCAGCACATTGCCCTGGATGGCGTAGATGATGTCCGCGCCCGCGTGCCCGATCGCGCTGGCGCGCCCGGTGATTCCGCCGGCCCACTGGCCCGCGCTGGTGCCGGTGAACGTGGCCGCGCGACCGTTGAGGCGGGTGTCGCACAGGCCGTACTGGCGCGTCTGGTGGCCGGAGTCGAACGTGGCGAGGCCGGTGATGATGTCCGCCGGTGCGATGCCCATGAGCAGGCGGTCGCGGATGTAGACGCGGTTGAAGCCGCCCTGGTCGACGAAGGACTGGGCGGTCGCGGCACCGATGCCGCTGAGGAGAACGGGGGTATTGGCCTGGAGGTCAAAGCCGGTGAGGCAGGTGGCCGAGCCGACAGCGACCTCGCCGGTGCGGGTGTTGATGAGGATGATGGACCAGGTGGCGTGGGCGGGTGCTGCCCAGCCGAGGGCGCACATGGCGCACATGGCCGCGAGGATGAGGCGCGGGAGCGTGCGGAAGGGCGGGGTGGAGGGTGGGGTGGTCATATGGAGAGTGTCGCAC
>CAYMWG010000026.1:0-18767 GCA_964393765.1 uncultured Phycisphaeraceae bacterium | reverse complement strand
GCCTCGAACTGCTGGACGAACTCGCGCGGGATAGACGGGGGAGTCTGCATGCTAATCGTGGGACGTGCCGGGAAGTTTTCTACGGATAGTCCTGGCGCGTCGGACGGATGGCGAGGTTGTTGATGTGGACGTGCGCGGGCTGATCCACAATAAACGAGATCGAGCGTGCGATATCCGCCGGGGAAAGGACAGGTCCGATCTTGTCCATGAACGATCCGAAGATCGCCGGGTCATAGCCCGCGACGCTTTGGAACTCGGTCGCGACGATCGCGGGCTCGATCGTCGTCACTCGCACGCCCTTGGGGCCGATCTCACGCCGCAGTGCCTCGGCCAGCGCGTGTACCGCGAACTTGGTTGAGCCGTACATGGATGAAAAGGGCGAGATGTTGCGTCCGACGGAGGACCCGATGACGACGATGTCGCGCGGGCGCTCAAGCCACGGGCCGGCTTTCCCGGACTCGCCCTCCGGGCCTGGATCAACCAAGCCGAGGAGGTGAGCCGCGGCGGTCCGCATCAGGCGTGCCGCACCGAGGTAGTTGGTCCGCAGCACCTGCTCCCACTGGGCTTCGTCGGAGGTGCTCAGGGAGCCCGCCAGGCCGCGACCCGCGTTGACAACGACGAAGTCCGCGCGGTGGCCGAAACGCGATTGAGCGGTCGTGAACAGGGCGTCGATGATGCCCTGCTCCGCGGCATCTCCCGCCACGGTTGCCACCGCCGCTTTGCCGGAGAGGCGTGCCGCGACGGCTTCGAGCCGCTCGGCCCGGCGGGCGTTCAGGACGAGCGAGCAACCATGCGAGGCAAGGTCCGTGGCGATCGCCTCGCCGATTCCGGAACTGGCGCCGGTGATGATCGCGACACGGCTGGAGAGATTGGGCATGGCATGAAGGGAAGAGGAAAGGGAGTGCAATGCGAGAGATCGCGCAACGACTACAGGAAAGCACGAGCGGGCACCAAGGGCAAGTCGCGGCTAGGGTTTGCGCATAATGCCGCTGTTTGGCTCACATCTTTCAATCGCCGGGGGAATGGTCAACGCGCTGGATGAGGCGGCGAGACTCGGTCTCGAGAGCGTGCAGGTGTTCACCAAGAACCAGCAGCAGTGGAAGGTCCGGCCGCTGGGGGATGATGAGGTTCGTGCGTGGCACACGCGGGCGACGGAACTGGGTTGGTGTGCGGGCCAGCCGCGAATGGTCGCGCACGCTTCGTACCTGATCAATCTGGCTTCGCCCGACGATGAACTCTGGCGGAAATCGATCGACCTGATGACCGTGGAAATCGAGCGTTGCGAAACTCTGGGGATTGGCCTGCTGGTGCATCACCCCGGCGCGTACACGACTTCCACGCGAGAGGCTGGGCTGGCCCGGCTCGTCGCGGCCTATTCGGAACTCCTGCGACGGACAGCTGGATTCGCGACCGTCAGTTGTCTTGAGAACACGGTCGGCAGCGGCTCGCACCTCGGGGCCACTTTCGAGGAACTCGCAGCCCTCCGGGAGATGATCGTCGCGTCCACGGGGCAGCCGGGACGCATCGGGTACTGCATCGACACCTGTCATGCGCACGCGGCCGGATATGACCTTTCCAAAGCCGCCTCGGCCAGGAGCGCCATCTCTCTCCTGGGCGAGCTCTGCGGATTTGAGCATGTGCGTGTCCTGCACCTCAACGACTCCAAGGGAGCGTGCGGGAGCAGGCGGGACCTGCACGAGCACATCGGGAAGGGCACAATCGGTGAAGCGGGCTTCCGGGCAGTGCTGAATGAGCGGGGTCTGGCCGGACGGCCGATGATCATGGAGACGCCCAAGGGTCAGGCCGACGATGGAACTTCGTTTGACAGCCAGAACCTGGACCGACTTCGGGGCCTCTTGCGCCGAGGGACGCATCCCAAAGCGGGGGGCGGGCGAACCACCGGGCGTACGCGTGCGTCGTGAGGTTGGTGTATGCTCAGGCCCTCTGGACCCGCACTCGCCCCGAACCGCGGCACGGCCGCCGCGGACTGCCACGCCGAGGATGCCGATGCCTAGATTGCTTCTTGCCGATCCGCTGAATGTTCGATTGATTGCCGCTGTCGCTTTGCTGGCGCTTGGCGTTGCCGGATGCGCCAAAGTTCCGGGACGCGAGGATGCACGTCCGGAACGCCCAGTGCCGACGCGGAACTCCGCCGAGGTGTACCTGGTGGCCGGCGAGATGGCGGTGCGCGACGGCGACACCGACCGGGCCTTGGCCGCGTTTGCCCGGGCGATCGAGGTCAACCCTCGCCTGACTTCGGCCCACATGGGGATGGCGGATATCTACAGGATGCGGACGGACTATGCGCGGGCCGAGGAGTCCTACGGCAGCGCGGCCCGGACGCAGCCGCGAAACTTTGATGCTCAGTACTATCACGGGCTGATGCTCCATCTGCTGGAGCGGGTTACCGACGCCGTGCAGGCGTACCTGCGGGCGCTGGCGGTGAAGCCCGACGACTTCCGGGCGAACCTGAATCTCGCCACTGCCTACTACCAACTCGATGAGAACTCGCTGGCGATGCCCTACGCGAAGCGCGCGGTTGAACTCATGCCCCGGGACGGGCCGGCGCGGTTCAACCTTGGCGCGGTGTACGCGGCCACCGGGGATCATCGTGCCGCGGTGCAGGAGTACCAGCAGGCCGCGGAGTTGATGGAACTCACACCCGGCCTGCTGATGAACCTCGCCGAGAGCCTCGGAAAACTGGACCGGTTCGAGGAGATGAGCAATGCCCTCGAGCAGGTGAACAAGGGCGAGCCGTCCGCCGCGAGTTGGGAGCGACTGGGCTTTGCGCGTTTCAAGATGGCCAAGTATGATGAGGCCCGCGCGGCGTTCGATAAGGCTCTGGAGATCGACAAGGACTACTACCCCGCGCTCAACGGACGGGGTGTCGGGCTTCTAAACGCCTGGATCTGGTCGGGACGTGCGGACAACAGCGCAAGGCAGGATGGGCTGGCGGCGCTGCGCCGGTCGCTGCAGATCCGGCGCGACCAGCATCAGATCATCGATCTTCTCACCCGTTACGGGCAATGACGGAGCACGCCCGATGCCGGATGTGAAACTCCTCGAGACGTTCCCGACGCCGCGATCTTCCGGACCGATCGTGATCGAGCACATCGGCGAGGAGTTCACATCGCAGTGCCCCAAGACCGGCCACCCGGACTTTGGCACGGTCACGGTTCGCTACGAGCCGGCGCAGGCCGAGACACCCGCAGGACACAGCGGCTGTGTGGAACTCAAGTCGCTGAAGATGTACTACCAGTCGTTCCGCAACGAGGGCATCTTCTACGAGGCCGTCACCGGAACCATCCGCGATGACCTTGTACGGGCGCTCTCGCCGGTGTGGCTACAGGTTGAGACCAACTGGCGGGGGCGAGGCGGCATTCGGTCGATCATCCGCGCGGCCTTCGGGCCCGTGCCGGTCGAGTATCGCGCCAAGTGATCGCGCTCACGCGGCCTTGCGACGGGCCTGGGCGCGGTAGCACATCCCAAGCAGTTTTCGGATCGCGGCCGACGACTCGGAGACGCTCTGGGAAGCGCGGATCGCGCCGTCGGCCTGTTCCGCCGCCTCCGCGAGCGACCCGAATCCGAAGGTCGGCGCCGCGCCCTTGATCTGGAACACCAGGCGGGCACACTCCGCGGCATCGGACTTGCCCAGCGCGGTGTTCACACGCTGGGCGAGTTGGCGGAGTTCGCCGAGGAACTCGGGTATGTGCGCGGCGAGCGGATCGTGTGGTCCCAGCGACGAGAAAATCGCCGCGCCCCCGCCGCCAAGGTCTTTGGACCGCACCAGAAGGAACTCGCCGATCGCCGAGAGCAGCGTCTGGGCAGGGACGGGCTTGCACACAACTCCCTCGGGCCGGAGGACGCGGATGCGTTCCTTCGCGGGCTCCGCGCCGGCTGAGGAGCACAACAACAGGAAGGGGGACTGGATCCCAGCGGCGCGCAGGGCAAAGAGCAGGTCGAGCCCGTCGCCATCGGGTAGCGCGAGGGAGCAGAGGATGACGTCGTAGCCCTCGGCCGCACGGGCCAGGCCGTCCGCCGCTGTCTCGGTCGCGGTCACGGTGAGGTTCGTGTCCTTCAGGTGCTGACGGATGAGCGCGCGATCCATCTCGCCAGGCTCGATCAGCAGCACGCCGCCGGTGAGCGTGTCGGGCACCACGTTCTCGAGCATATAGCACCCCTCGGTCCCGTCGAGACCGAGGAAATCGCGCACATCGATCGGCTGGTCGAATCGCACGCCGAGTTCGTGAACCTTTCCGCGAAAGTGCCTGCAGCGCACCACCGCCCCCGCGATGGGCACGAGGCCGCGCGTGGGGTGGGGCAGGAAGGCGGTGCAGCGCGTGCCGGGGTAGACAAAGGAACTGTGCAGGAGTCCCATGCCCTCGCGAGAGACGTTGCGCGGCACATAGTGGAGCACCGTCGCCGCGCCGCCCGGGTGCTGGATCTCCATCTTGATCGCCCGGCACTCGAACGGCCACCGCTTGAAGGTGCGCTTCGCCGCGCCCGCCGCGGAGGTCGAGGATTCGAGTTCCCGCTTGAGGCGCTCGATCTCCATCGGCGACATGCGCAGCGTGGAGACGTCCTCGGCGGCGGTTCTGCTGGGGCGGGAGTTGTTCATATTTGGCGCGAAGAAAGAAGAGCCGTGGCGCGGGCGCGGGAAAACACCGGCTTGACGGGACACATCGGCCTTCCGTGGGGAGCGCTGTACGGTCGCTACCCGACTTTGAGAGGATCAGCCCACGCCCGGGATCGGCGATTCGAGCAGGATTGTTATCGGCCCGTCGTTCACCAGGGAGACGTGCATGTGCTCGCCGAACACACCCTCGCACACCCGAGGGCACAGCGTCCGCACCTCGGCGCAGAGACGCGTGAACTCTGCACCTGCGAGTGCGGGCTTCATGGCATTGTCGAAAGATGGCCGCCGCCCCTTGGAGGCATCCCCGGCGACGGTGAAGTTTGGAACCAGCAGGATCGTTCCACCCGTCTCGAGGACCGACCTGTTCAACTTGCCGTCTGCATCCGGGAAGATGCGGAGGTGAACGACCTTCTCGGCAAGCCAGCGCCGATCCGATGCGGAGTCGCGGGTTTCGATTCCGATAAGAACGACGAGGCCACCGGGGTACTCAACGTCGGCAACAACGCGTTCTTCGACCGAAAGAGAGGCGTTCGAGACTCGCTGCACGACTGCTTTCATGCGCGAACTGTAAGCGCCGGGACAAGGGTGCGCACTATTCAAGTTCAGGCAGAGCGATCATGCGCACCTTGATTTTTTTCAGCGGGATGCGTGCGGCCTCGCGGGCGGCTTCCCCGAGCCGTTGATGGAGTTTCTCGTGGTCGGGCACGGCCTCGAGCCGATCCGCCAGCGCCAACACCCGAGCAAGGGCCGAAAGCCCGGTAGGCACCGCTGCGATCGCGGCATCGCCCAAAGCCTCGCTCGCGGCGAGCATCCACTCTGCCGTGACCGCGACCGGGAGGTCAGCCTTTGCAGGCGTTGGCGCGCGTGACGATGCAACGGATGACTGTCCTCTGCCCACGGGCTTGCCGGGCTTCGGGCTGCGCTTCTTCACCGCGTCTTCGGGCGATATCATATGAGTCGGCGGCCTGACGCGCGTACGGATCGTCACCGGCCCGATCGCCACCACCGGCCACAGCCCCTGCTGCGTGAGCGGCTCGCGGGCGATCACAACGACGGGGATCTCGCGTCTGACCGCCTCCTCCCGCAGCAACCGGCCATCGGCGCCGACACGCGGCGGAGAAATGAGGTACATGCCCGGGAGCAGTGTCGGTCCGGTGGGCAACTCGCGATCAACCTCGACGAGGTGGCCGGAGTCCACGGCGAAAGCGCGGATCTGGCGACGGGCCTCCTGCAGCGGCATGATGATCCGCGCGAGGCGGTCATACTCTGAGGACGCGATCGACCTACGGAGCGCATCGACAGCGAGCCGCTCGCAGTCGAAGTACCTGCGCTCGACAAGTGCCGCGCTCGCCTGCCGCATCAGTGAATCGATCTTGATGGCGTCCTTGCTCTGCCCCGACGGCACGCTGCACTCCCCGCATCGAAAGATGCTCAGACCCCTTCGAGAGCCCTCCGCCCGACCTCATCCGCCAGCGCGTTCATCACCACCTGCCAGTGCCTTGCCTGATCATTGAGGTCGTAGGCGAGCACATCCGCGACGCCGGGCCAATCTGCCGCGCCGATGGCCCGCTTGAGTTCGCTCAGAGCCTTGCTCAGCCCCTCGATATGCTCGCCGACGGTGCGAGCGCCTCCCGATTCCGAGGTTGTCGGCATGGTCGAAAGATCCATCGCCAGAAGCGTTGCGCCGTTGAGCACACCCTCGCGCACGTTCTGCCAAACCGTCAGCGCCGCCGTCACACGCGGCATGGCCTCATCGAGCCGACCGGTCTGCACCGCGACCGCCGCGGCATCCTGATGTCCGATCGCGCCTTGCAGTTCTTCCACGATCTCCAGAAACGTGACCCGCACCAGCGACAGGGGGTCGGCGGATACGAAGCGGACCTCCGCGCCGGGGCGGGGTTCCTGCGGCGGGCATTCCAACCAGGAGTCAGCGATCGGCGTCCCGTCTAGAGACGCCTCAATGATGACGCGACGACGTTTCTCCGCCTCGCACTTTGCGGCCTGAAGCGCCGCGGCGATGGTGGGCCGCTCGGTCCTGATCTCTTCGCCGTCGAGAAGCACCTGCATCGGCGATGGTAGCCGAAGAGGTGGGATCGGGGGTCAAGGGATCGAGGGATAGGGTGAAGGAGGGGACACAGAAGGGACGAACCTGCGGATCTGCCAGAGTGCTCGGGTGAGCCATCGCGCTTCAGTTCCCTTGATCCCTACTCTTCTTACCCGTTCTTCCGCTCAAACTCCCGCATGAAGTCGGCCAGGGCCTTGCACCCGGCGACCGGGAAGGCGTTGTAGACGCTCGCCCGCATTCCGCCAGTGGCGCGGTGGCCCTTGAGTTGGTCCATGCCCTGCTTGAGCGCCTCCTTCACGAACTGGTCGTCGAGGGTCTCGCTGGGAGAGCGGAATGTGATGTTCATGGCCGAGCGGCTGTCGGGGCGGGCGTGGCCCTTGTAGAACTTGGACTTGTCCAGCACATCGTAGATGATCCTCGCCTTGTCCTCGTTGTGCTTGTGCATCCTTTCAAGTCCGCCCTGGGCGAGGACCCACTTGAACACCAGCCCGCTGACATAGATCGCGAACGCCGGTGGCGTGTTGTGGCGGCTTCCGTCCTTGGCGTGGGTCTCATACTTGAGCATCAGCGGCAGAGGTCGGACGGGCTTGAGCAGGTCCTCGCGGACGATGCAAAGCGTGGTCCCCGCGATGCCGACGTTCTTCTGCGCGCCGCCGTAGATCATGCCAAACTTCGTGACGTCGATGGGGCGGCTGTAGATGTCGCTGGACATGTCGCAGATGAGCGGGGCACCATCGGGGACCTTCGGGTACCGGAAGCCTCCATCAGCGGTGCGCCACTGCGTGCCGTAGATCGTGTTGTTGGAGCACATATGGACATACGTCGGCTTGCCCGCGCCCCCCCCGGGGCCGGCGTACTTGATCTCGGCATCGCTCGGGCAGTGGTCGTGCTTGACAGCACGCCCGTCCCACGCCTCGTAGCACTTGCTCGAATAGACCTTGGACTCCTCCCAGGTCTTCTCAGCCCAGTAGCCCGTGGTGAGGTAGGCCGCGACGCCGTCATCGGCCAGGAGGTTGGCGGGGATCATGAAACTCTGGCTGGTCGCGCCGCCGGTGAGGAACAGCACCTTGTAGTTCGCGGGGATGTTGCCGATCCTGCGGCAGTTCTCCTCAGCCTCAGCGAGGACTTTGTCGAAGGCCTTGCCGCGATGGCTGTGCTCCATGATGCCGATACCCGAGCCGTCAAGGTTCCAGAGGTCGGCCTGGGCCTGGCGGATGACCTCCTCGGGGAGGCAGCCGGGACCGGCGGAGAAGTTGAAGATGCGGCCCGAGGTCGCGGCCGTGACGGGAGACTTCATGGAAGGCGCGGCGGGTGTGGCGGTGCTCATGGGAGAAGTTTACCGGGGCAAAGTGGATTGCGGATTTTGGATTACGGATTAGTACTCTTCCAGGTGCCTGATGCCTGGTGCCCGGTGCCTGTCTCCTTTACCCCCGCACTCGGGGGACTTCACCCCGCGAGCATCGGTCGAAAGGCCTAAAAGGTCGTACCCGCACTGGACGCACCCCCCTTTGGGCCGGTGCGAAGTCCGGAACATCCAGAACGATCCTGCCGCGCACAGGAGCAGTGGCATCCAGAGCGGAAGTACGACGTTCCAATCGTTCCACGCCCACACATGCCAGTCCGGTGCGAACTTCAATCCCTCGGTATTACCGGCGATGTAAAAGCCTTCGTGATGGACAAACGGCACGAGTCTCATCCCCAGCCGCCCGTGCTCTATCCGCCATCCATTGTGGTCACCGATGGTGGACACTGAGTAAAACGGAACATTCGCCGCCCACAGCAGAACGAGCATCGCGCTCGCCGCCGCGAGCATCCACGCCGCCGTTCCTCGCATCCGGAAGTGACGCCGCATGAGGCAAGATTAGCCGAAGTTCATCCACGCTGACGGAATGCCCACTGCGTTCCGTACCATATCTTCACCTCATGTTCGACTGGCTCGGCGATAACAAGGTGCTGATGTACTGCCTCACCGCGGCGTCGGTGGTCATGTTTGTGGTGAGCCTCGTTGCAACGGGCATCCTCATCGTCCGTCTGCCCGCCGATTACTTCGCTCACGGCAAGCGCCCGGCCCGCGTGCCGGGACATGCCCGGCGTGGGGTGCTGGTCAAGGTTGGCAGGAACATCCTCGGCGCTGTGCTGGTGCTGACAGGGCTGGTGATGCTCGCGCTCCCCGGTCAGGGAGTGCTGACCGTGCTTGTCGGCATCATGCTTTTAGATGTCCCCGGCAAGTACCGCCTTGAGAAGTGGATCGTCTCCCGCGGCAAGGTGCTCAGGGGGATGAACTGGCTTCGCGGCAAGTGGAAGAAAGAGCCGCTGCGACTTCAAGAAGCGGGCAGGCGTGGCAAGACTGCCATCGCGGGTCAATAGACACGCAACCCGCGCCCGTACACTCTGCTCATGCGATTGAAACTCGCTATTGCCGCCGCCTTCGCACTCGTCCTCGCGCTGCCGCTCCTGGTGCGTGCGCTCGCCGCGCCGGGTGGTGCGGCCTTCAACCCCGCCGCCACGAGAGGCGTGGAGGTGCGGTCCGTCGTAATCGTCACCCCGCACGTCGAGCAGATCCGCCTGGAGTTCGGCGCGGCGTTCGACGGATGGCATCGCGCGAAGTTCGGCCAGGGCGTGCGGATCGACTGGCGGGTGCCGGGCGGAACGAGCGAGATCGTCAAGCAGATCGAGGCACAAGCGGATGCCGCTCTGCGGCAGGGCCGCCTTGATCAGGAGGGCCGCTTCGAGCCGGGAACTTCCGGCGCGGACGTATTCTTCGGCGGCGGTTCCTACGAGCACGGAAAGATGGCGCAGCAGAAGACCGCCCCCGGCAACGAAGCCACAAAGTACACGCTCGGGCGCGCTGCGGGCTTCCCGCAGGCACAACTCGACGAGTGGTACGGCGAGAACAAGATCGGTGTGCAGAAACTCTACGATCCCGGGCAGGTTTGGCTGGGCACTGCGCTCTCGGGGTTTGGGATTGTCTACAACCGCGACACGCTGAAGAAGCTCGGGCTCCCCGAGCCGCGGAACTTTCGTGACCTGTGCGATCCCCGCTACTTCAACCTCCTCGCGCTCGCCGACGGCCGGCTCTCGGGGTCGATCACCACGACGTACGAGTCGATCCTGAACAAGGAAGGGTGGGACGGTTGGCGGACCCTCCGCGAAATGTGCGGCAACGCGCGGTACTTTGCCTCGGCGAGCACGCGCCCCCCCGTGGATGTCAGCCAGGGAGAAGCCGCGGCGGGGCTTGCCATCGACTTCTACGGTCGCGGGCAGTCGCAGTTCGTGCTTCGCCCCGGAGAGGGACCCGATGACAGCAGGGTCGGCTATGTCGATCCGGAGGGCGCGGTGTACATCGATGCCGATCCTGTGACGATCCTGAACGGGTGCAGCGACTTCGAGTTGTCGCGCAGGTTTGTGGAGTTCTGCCTGACGGTCGATGCCCAAGCGCTCTGGCAGTTTCGCTCGCGTGCGTCTCTCGGCAGTGCCGGGGTTGCGGGCGATGGGCTTGGGCCGGCGGTGTATGAACTCCGACGGATGCCGGTGCGGCGCGTGATGTACGACACCTACCGCGACCGGATGGTGGACAAGACCAACCCGTTCGAGGCCGCAAGCAATGTACTCGGACGCGGCTGGCGGGACGCGATCGCGCCGATGATGGCGGCGTTCGGCATTGACACCGCGGAAGAGTGTCGCGAGGCGTGGCGGGCGTTGAACGAGGCGCGGGTCGCTGCCGCGACGGGAGAGTGCCCGCAGGCGGTGCTGAGAGCGATGGAGTCGTCGTTCTATGCCATGCCCGGGCACAAGATGCTGGATGGGCGCGAACTGGAGTTCAGCGAAGCCAACTTCAAGGCCATCAGCGCGGATGTGAGCAAGTGGCGCGACCCGGAGCGTGCTCGTCGCGCTCAGATTTCGTACACCAGTTTCTTCAAGGCGAGGTATCGAGAGGTGGTCGCGGCGTGGCGGGCCCGCGCCGGATAAACTCTTCGCGAAAAAAACGGCACGGGGATTGCACAACACTTGGGTTCGGGCGTAATGGATGGTTCCAGCCTGCCATCGTGGCAGCATGTGAGAAGGGGTGTGGCATGGACGAGCGAAACAGTGCCGATCGCCATTGGCTGGTAGCCGGTTGGCCGGGGATGAGCAACGTCGCGGTCATCGCCTGCGGGTACTTGGTCAAGAAACTCGGCCTGATGCCGGTCGCCGTCATCGATGGCGGCGGGCGGTTTGAGGTCGGTGCTGTGAATGTGCGCGATGGCCGGGTGCAGATCCCCGAGCCGCCGCGGACCATGCTGTATTCGGGCAAGGCAGGTGACGGCGGACCGACGGTGACGGTGATGATCGCCGAGGCCCAGCCCGACAGCAACGCCATGACGTTCGCCCGGGACCTGATCGATCGTGCCCGTCAGGAAGGGGCCAACCACCTTCTGACATTCGCATCGATGGCGACGCAACTCGAGCCGACGCAGGAGCCGCGGGTCTTTGGCGCGACGACGGATGACCGGCTGGCCGATGAACTCGTGACGGCGAGCATTGAGCCGCTCAAAGAAGGTGAGATCGGCGGCATGAACGGCGTGATGGTGGGGGCCGCGGCGGTGGCGGGCCTTCCAGGCGTGTGCCTGCTCGGGGAGATTCCGTACTACGCGGCGCAGATCGCCAACCCGAGCGCGGCGAGCGCGGTCATCGGCGCGTTCTCACGCCTCACCGGGATCGACATCGACCGGGATGAACTCGAGAAGCACGCCGACCGTGTGGACAGGCTGCTGGTCAGGCTGCGCGAGCACATGCGGACCGGCTCGACCGAGGCACCCGATCTTGAAGGCCTGGAGGAGGAAGCGGAGGAAGTGAAGGAGCCGGCCAAGCCCGAGTCGGGCCTGGGCATGGCGGGCCGGCGCAGGCTTGAGGAGATGTTCGACTCCGTTCGACGGGACCAGACCAAGTCGGTTGACCTGAAGAAGGAACTCGATCGGCTGGGCGTGTTCAAGCAGTACGAGGACCGCTTCCTCGACCTGTTCCGTCGGGCGGGATAGCGACCGGGTATTCCCGTCGCTCCGCGACAGACCGACAACCAATTACCGCACGAGGCGCCGAGATCGCGGGGGCCGGCGACAAACCACGGATCGACGGCCTTGCGCGGTCGGGGCGGCTTGCCGACCTCGCGAGAACGTGTATGCTGCCGTCCGCACATATCACCGGGAGGCCCGGCGCGCCGCACATGGACAAACTCGCTCCCCCAACCCTTGCCAAGATCATCGCGACGATCGGCCCGGCTTCGGACTCACCGGAGATGGTCGAGCGGCTCATCCGCGCCGGAGTTGGCATTTTCCGCGTGAACTTTTCGCATGGGTCCTTGGAAGACCATGCACGGCGTGTCGCCACCGTGCGCGACGTGGCAAGGAAGTTGGAGCAGCCGGTCGCGGTCCTTGGCGACCTTCAGGGGCCGAAGATCCGCGTCGGCAAAGTTCAGGAGCCAGGGGTCGAACTCGAAACCGGGCGCGATGTCCTGCTGGTGCCCTCGGGCGAGTCGTTTGACGCTGCGTACCGCAGCGCGCCGGTGGGTGTCGATGTGCTTCCCTCTGACTATCCGTTGGCGCGAGATGTCGAGCCGGGCGATCGGGTGCTTATCAACGACGGTCTGCTCCGCCTGATGGCCATCGAGCGCGAGCCCGCGGACCCGGCCGATGCCCTCCGGTGCCGCGTGATGGTCGGCGGGCTGGTCACCAGCCGCAAGGGCATCAACCTCCCCGACAGCAATGTCCGCGACGAGGCGATCACCGAGCAGGACTGGCGGTGCGTCGAGTGGGCGGTCGCCCATGGCCTCGACTTTCTGGCCCTCTCGTTTGTCCGGCGGGCTGCCGAGGTGCGGAAACTCAAAGATGCTCTGGCGAGCATGTGCCCGCTGGACAAGGCGATGGACCCGCGCGGCGGGGGCTCGCTTATCCCCGTAATCGCCAAGATCGAGAAGCCGCAGGCGCTGGACGATCTGGACGCCATTGTCGAGGTCTCGGATGCGATCATGGTCGCTCGCGGGGACTTGGGCGTTGAAATGGACATCGCCGATGTGCCGATCGTCCAGAAGCGATTGCTCGAGAAGTGCGACGAGTGGGGCAAGCCGTGCATCGTCGCTACGCAGATGCTCGAATCCATGATCGTCGCCGCGACGCCGACGCGCGCTGAAGCGACCGATGTCGCCAACGCGATCTTCGATGGGGCGGACGCGGTCATGCTCTCCGCCGAGACCGCCACCGGCAAGCACCCCGCGCTGGTGGTGGAGACCATGCGCCGCATCATGCGCGCTGCGGAGACGCGGATAGCCGAGCGATGCGAGCGGCCCAGCCCCAGCCGCCGCCTTGCCGAATCGCACTATCGCACCGCGGCACTTGCGCACGGGACGTGGCACGCCGCCCGGGACCTGGGAGCGAAACTCGTGGTGTGCTGGTCGCAGCGGGGCGGGACCGCTCGCTACCTGTCGCAGACCGGGCTGCCGATCCCGGTCATCGCGTACTCCTCCGATGAGCGGGAGGTGCGGCGGATGGCGATCCTGCGTGGCGTGACGCCGCGCCTCATGGAACTTCCGGCGAGCCGCGAGCCGACGCTGGCGTGGTTCAACCTCGAAGTGGACATGGACCTCCTGGAACTGGGATGGGCCGAGAAAGGTGATGCGATCGTGCTGGTCGCGGGGATGCCGCTCGGGCAACAGGGCGCAACCAATGCACTGGCGATGCACCGCCTCGGCAGCCCTGCCTCCGGCTTCATGGCGATGGTGGGGGAGCAGGGAGCCGCGGATCGCGGCTGAGCAGCGTTACCGGACGCACGATCCGATCCGATTGACACTCATCTGCGCGGGTGTGCGGCCGCGCATGAGGGATGAGGTAGGATGGAGCATGACGAAGTCGATCATGCGTTTCTGTGGGGCGATGGCCGTTGCGCTTGCGGCGAGCCTGCCCGCCTTGGGCCAAACTGCCGACCCCGTATCGCCGCCCGCGCCGGGTGCGCCCGGTGCCGCCCCCGCGAAGTCGCTGAGCGTGGGAGATGCCGCGCCGGCCCTCGCCGGGCTGACCTGGCTGAAGGCCGGACCCATCGCGGCGTACGAACCGGGCCGCCACTACATCGTCGAGTTCTGGGCGACGTGGTGCGGCCCCTGCCGCAAGTCGATCCCTCACCTGACGGAGTTGCAGGCACGCCACAAGGACCGCGTCACCGTGATTGGTATCAGCGCGTGGGAGCGCGAGCAGGATGCGGCAGCGCGCATCGCGGTGCCGCGCGCCTTCATTGAGAAACAAGGCGCGGCGATGGAGTACAGCATCGCGGCCGATGCCGAGGGCCTCGCCGCACGCGACTGGATGCAGGCATCAGGCCGACGGTCAATCCCCACGGCGTTCATCGTGGACGCCAAGGGCAACGTCGCGTGGATCGGCAACCCCCTGTCGGGTATGGACGAAGTGCTCGATAAAGTGATGGCGGGAGGGTTCGACGCGCGGGCCGAGGCGGAGAAGGCAGCGCTCCTCGCAGCGGCGAAGAAGGTCAAGGACGAACTGTTTTCGCGCGCCAATCTCCTGGCCGGACAGGACAAGCCCGAGGAGGGACTTGTCCTCATCGAGCAACTTTTGAGCATCGAGCCCGACCCGCAGGCCCGCGTGCCGATCTTCCGCCAGAAGTTGCGCATGCTCCTGAAGGCCGATGAACCCGCGGCGTATGTGTTCGCGAGGTCTCTGCTGGAAGGGGAACTCGCGGAGAACGCCTACGGCCTCTATCTGCTCGCCGAGGCGATCCTGAAGATGCCGGGGCTTGCAGCGCCGGACCACGCGGTGACTATCGCGCTGGCAGCACGCGCGGCGGAGAAGGCGCTCCCGCCCAACGATGCCGCGGCCTACGAGACGCTGGGAGCGGCAAAGTCCCGCGCGGGCGACTTTGATGGGGCCATCGCCGCCGCGGAGCGGGCGCTTGAGATTTTGCGCGCGCCGGAGGCAGCGCCAAAGGTCTCCGTGGTGAAGCGCGTTGAGGAGCAACTCCGCGAGTATCGGAAAACCAAGGGCGGCTGAGAAGCCCGAGAATCTGTCGCCATCGGGCTTTGACCCGCGCGGTTGGCTACCGTCGGCCATGGCCGAGCCCGTTCACACGCACGCCGCGATCCTCAGCATCGGCGATGAGTTGGTCCGCGGCCAGACGCTGGACACGAACTCGAAGTTGCTCTCTGAGCGGCTGATGCTGGCGGGGATCGAGCCTGTCGAGCATGGCACGGTGGGCGACGGCCTGGTAGGGATCGTCGATGCGTTCAAGCGTCTGTCCAGGAGGGCGCCGCTCATCGTGGCGACGGGGGGGCTGGGGCCGACCGATGACGACCTGACGCGCGAGGCGCTGGCCGGGGTGCTGGGTGACGAACTTGTCGAGGATGCCGTCGCGCTGGGCTGGCTGACCGAGCGGCTGCGGTCTCGGGGGCGCGAGGTTTCGCCCGCGCAGCGGCGTCAGGCGCTCCGTCCGGCCGGAGCAGAATGCCTGCGGAACGAACTTGGCACTGCACCCGGGCTGTCGGCGCGAATTGATGTGGAAGGGCACACCGCCGATGTGTTCTGCCTGCCGGGGCCGCCGGGTGAATGGGTGCCGATGTGGGAGACGATGATCGCGCCTCGGCTCCGGCCCGAGGCTGGGATCACTGTCCGCACACGCTTCATCAATGTGGTCGGCCTGCCCGAGGCCGACGCCGCCGCGCTCGTGCCGGGAATCATGGCGCGCGATGCCAGCCCGCAGGTGGGCATTACGGCCAGCGGCGGCGTGCTCACCTGGCGCATCCGGTATCGCGGGACGCTCGCACCAGCGGAAGCGGATCGCGCGGTCGAGGCGGTTGCGCGCCGAATCTATGACGCCATGGGCAAGCACATCTTTGGAGAGGGCGAGGCTTCGCTGGCTTCTTGCATTGTCAAGTTGCTTCGTGCGCGCGGACAAACGCTGGCGGTGGTGGAGTCCTGCACGGGCGGGATGCTCGGGCACGCGATCTCCGCGGTGCCGGGCGCATCGTGGGTCTTCGCGGGCGGGTTTATGACGTACTCCAATGAGTTCAAGCAGCGGGCAGTCGATGTGCGTGCCGAGACGCTGAGGGCTCATGGCGCCGTCAGCGCAGAATGCGCGGGCGAGATGGCATCCGGCGGCATTGCAAAGACGGGAGCGGCATGGTGCCTCGCCATCACCGGAGTTGCCGGGCCCGATGGCGGCACCGCGGCCAAGCCTGTCGGCACGGTGTACATCGCGCTTGCCCGGCGCGATGCCGCGGCACCACCCGGCGAAAGTCAGAACAAAAAGTTTGAGTTCCCCGGCGGGCGCGAAGATGTGCGGCAGCGGTCGGTGATGTCCGCCCTGGCGATGCTATGGTTTGCGCTGAAAGCTGGCGACCCGCCCGCACGGCTGCTCTGGGAAAAGTCCTGAGCCTGCCGTGGCCGACCGGAAGATGAACGACGATTCATCGCCGATTGCAGGCCGCTTCATCCGCGCACGCAAGATTATGGCATGATCCAGACACAAGATGCCCAGACCCAGCGTTCCGGCCAGCAAGGCGTCACCCCCGAGCAGACCCGAGAGGGTCCGATCGCCCTGGCGATCGAGAGAGAAACGGCCAAACTGCCATCGGACATCTTCCTGTGGGGTGCCGGGGCGGCGGTCGTGACTTCGTTCCTTCTAGAACTCGTCGGTGCGAAGGACAAGTCGCGCTTTGTCGGGCAGTGGGTCGCCCCCATTCTCATCTGCGGCGTCTACAACAAGATCGTCAAGACGCACGGCAGCGACCAACTGCATTCCGAAGCGGGCTCGGGCCGCAATCGCCTCAACTCCGGCAACTCAGGCGGCAGTGGGCAGGGTGGCGGCGTTCGCACGGGTTCCACGCGGCCGGGCGAAGCGCGCCGGATGCATGATCACGCTGGCGCACCCAACTAAGTCCGCACTGATTCTGAATCCTGCCCTCAAGAGTGGAACGTCGTGAGGCCGTGACTGTCCTTGACGCCGAGGTTCAGGAAGACCTCCCGAGTGGCGGTTGAGCGGTTGAGCGTGTAGAAGTGGATGCCGCGGACTTGATGATCCAGCAGGTCGCGGCACTGCTCGGTCGCCCAGTGGATGCCCACGCGCCGGACGCCGTCGGCATCCCCTTGCGCCCTATTTACCGAACGAACCAAGGGCGCGGGGAATCGGGTGCCCAGCGCCAGTTCTGCCATTCTCGCCATTCCTGGTCCTGATGTCACGGGCATGATCCCGGCGATGATTGGCACGCGGATGCCCGCCAGTCCGCACCGGTCGCGGAAGTCATAGAAGTCGCGGTTGTCGAAGAACAGTTGCGTGCAAAGCCAGTCCGCACCCGCGTCCACTTTGGCCTTCAGAAAGTCCATCTCGCGCACGCGGTTAGGCGTGCCGGGGTGGCCCTCCGGGTAGCCTGCGATGCAGATGCCAAATCCTCTCGGGTCAGGGTGCTCGCCCGATTCGTTGAACTTCTTGATGAACCGTACGAGGTCTGCCGCGTGCGGGAACGCATCGCGCGAGCGGTCCACCGTCCCGGCGTCCTTGGGCATATCGCCGCCGAGTGCGACGATGTTGGAGATGCCCGCCGCGGCGTAGCGGCTAAGGATTGCGAGTATTTCAGATTCGCTATGCCCCACGCATGTGAGGTGGGGCACGGGCAGCAGCGAGGTGCGGTCTTTGATGCGGAGGACGAGTTCGTGCGTCAGTTCGCGCGTCGAGCCCCCGGCACCGTAGGTGATGGAGACGAACGTCGGTTTCAGCGACTCCAGTTCGGTGATTGCGGAGTACAACTGCTCCGCCGAATCAACGGTTCGAGGCGGAAAGAACTCGAACGAGAAGGTCGTCCGCTGGCGATCAAAGAGTTCCTGTGCGTGCATGGCTCTGAGGATGTATCGGCAGGAATGCGGGTGTCGCCCCGGTGGAGGCAGTGTAGCCGTTTATCCGGATGAACGGATGGATGATCAGGTGAGAAGGGCGAATCGGGCCGGTTCCGGCCTTCACAATACACTCAGGACATGGAGACGGCGGGACTTCCACGGGTGTGCCCATGCTGCGGGCTAGCGCAGATGGTGCCGCCGGTCGGGCATGGACAGCGGGCGTGCTGCTCGCGATGCCGCACGATTGTGGCCCGGGCCCATGATCCGAAGGCGCGAAGCCGCGTGATTGCGCTCGCGACCGCCGCGCTTGTAATGTATCCGGCGGCGATGGCCCTGCCGGTGCTGGAACTCGAGCGCCTCGGCCACCGCAGCGAGGCGACGATCTGGTCTGGCGCGCTCGAACTGCTCAAGGAAGGTTCGATCGCGGTCGGAGTGATCGTGCTGGTCTGCTCGATCATCATCCCCGCGATCAAACTCACGGGCATCCTGCTCCTCTGCACCCGGCTCGAGTGGTTCGAGCGGCACCACCGCGCGGCGGCGTACCACGCCATCGAGTGGCTGGGGCGCTGGGGCATGGTGGACGTGCTGCTCGTGGCGGTGCTTGTCGCCGCCGTCAAACTTGGCACCTGGGTCAACGTGTCGCCCGGCCCGGGCGCGGCGGCGTTCGCGGCGGTGGTCGTGCTGAGCATGTTGGCTTCGGCGGTGTTCGATCCCTCGCAGATCTGGGAGGAAGTGGCATGAGCGATCTGCCCATGGCGGAAATTGAATCGACCGGGCTTGCGGGCGCGCGCGCCAAGGCGGGGCGCGGAGTTTCGATGCTGTGGTTTGTGCCGGTGCTGGCGGTGGGCCTGATTGGCGTGCTGTTCTATCAGGCGTACGCGCAGCGCGGGCCGCGGATCGAGATCGCGTTTGCCAACGGCGAGGGGCTGCGGGCGGGCGACCCCGTGACCTATCGCGGCGTGCAGATCGGCACGGTGCGCGAGGTGGCGCTCTCGCCGGACCTCGGGGCGGTGCGGGCGCGGGTCGAGTTACGGAAGGACGCGGCGGGGCTGGCGGTCGAGGGGACGCGGTTCTGGGTTGTTCGCCCGGAGTTGAGCCTCACGCGCGTGTCGGGTCTGGAAACGCTGCTGGGGCCGCGCTACATCGAGGCATCGCCGGGGCCGGCGGGGGCTGCCCTGGCCTGGAAGTTCGAGGGGCTGAC
>CAYMWG010000025.1:0-19030 GCA_964393765.1 uncultured Phycisphaeraceae bacterium | reverse complement strand
CTCCAGAACGACATCCTCAAGGAGTTCCACTCCCAGAACGAGTTCATCTTCCCGCCGGAGGCCTCGGTGAAACTCGTGGTTGACACCATCGAGTTCCAGAGCAGGCACTGCCCGAAGTGGAACAGCGTGTCGATCTCGGGCTACCACATCCGCGAGGCGGGCTCGACGGCGGTGCAGGAACTCGCCTTCACGCTCCGCGACGGCATGGAGTACGTCGAGGCGTGCCTGGAGCGCGGCCTGCCGATCGATGACTTCGCGCCCCGCCTGTCATATTTCTTCAACTCGCACAACGAGTTCTTCGAGGAGATCTGCAAACTGCGGGCTGCGCGACGGATCTGGGCGCGGATGATGAAGGAGCGCTACAGCGCGAAGAACGAGCGGTCGTGGTTCATGAAGACGCACGTCCAGACCGCCGGGTGCTCGCTGACGGAGCAGCAGCCGCTGAACAACGTGGTGCGGGTGGCCTATCAGGCCATGGCCGCGGTGCTGGGCGGGTGCCAGAGCCTGCACACCGATTCGATGGACGAGACCCTCGGCCTGCCGACGGAGCAGGCCGTGACGGTCGCGCTGCGTACCCAGCAGATACTCGCGTACGAGACGGGCGTTACGCGCACCGTCGACCCGCTCGGCGGCTCGTGGTTCATCGAGGAACTCACCGACAAGATGGAGGCGGGTGCGCTCGAACTAATCGACGAAATCGACAAAATGGGTACGTACGGCCCTGGTATGCACCCTCTACCCGCGGGTTCTGCAGCGGGGAGAAGTGGTTCGCGAAGCGAACCGCTGAGGGGTGCTTCTTCGGCTTCCTCACATCCCACATCCGACATCCCACATCCGACATCGCTCGCCGAACATGCTGCCTATAGGCGGCGTGACGCCTACGGCCGCTCCGTCGTCGCCGGCATCAACAAGGGTTACTTCCGCAGGCAGATTGCCGAGGCGTCGTACCGCTTCAGCGAGGAGTGCGAGGCCAACGACCGCATCATCGTCGGCGTCAACGCTTTCACCGAGGGCTCCGATGAGCGGCCCCTTGAGATTTTGCAGATCTCCCACATGGTCGAGACCGACCAGTGCTCGCGCCTCGCCGCCTTCAAGCAGAAGCGTGACACCGCGGCGGCATCCGCAGCCTTGGGCGCCATCCGCGATGCCGCCCGCGCGGACCAGAACGTCATGCCCGCGCTCGTCGATGGCGCGCTGGCCAACTGCACGCTCGGCGAGATGGTGCAGGCGCTGGCGGATGTGTACGGGCGGTATGGCGGCGGGCCGGAGTGGTGATGCTGATCAAGAGTCCTTGTGCTGTGGGTTCGATCTGATCCGGGTCCGTAGGACCGTACGATGGTTGACAGGGACTTCAGTCCCTGTGACACATCCCACCTGACTTCCCGCCCGGAGGGCGGTCGAAACTTGCGTCAGAGGAGTCCGTCCGTCCTCCGGACGGAGAGAAAACCAGACAAGGAGAGTGGGGGGTGCCACCGATGGTTGCTCCCTCACCGTCTCGCTCCCTCAAACTTCTCCGGCTCCGCCAGAAACTCCGCCACGCACTGCTCGCAGCAGAACCCGATCACGCGCCCCTTGTGGACAAGCGCGAAGCGGGCATCAATGGGCTTGTTGCTGACGGGGCAGAGCGCGTTGATGGGCGCCAGCGAGACGGGCGCGCCGGGAGCCGGCAGTGGGGGGGCATCGCCCGAGAACGCGAGGGGCGGTTCGGTTTCCAGCGGCCCATCCGCCGGGACTTCAAGGGCGAGCGAGAGCGCGGGGCGGCCGGCGCGGAGGCCGGAGATCGCGCCATCAGAAAGCCCGGAGCGCCAGAGGAACACGCGCGAGAGTCTGGTGAAACGCGAGGAGAGAAGCCCAGCCGCGCGATCGTCCAGCGAGGTCTCGCTGAGATTCAGTTCCTCAAGCGCGGGCGCACCTCCGAGAGCCTCGAGATCGCCCGTGGTGCAGCGCGTCCGCGCGAGGCTGAGTCGCCGCAGCGCGGGCATCCTCGCGGCCAGCGCAAGGGTCTCCGGGCCCGGCCGCGTGCCCGCCAGGGAAAGATCGGCGATGAACTCCGCCAGCGGCAGCATCAGCCTCGCCGCGGTCGCATCATCGGTTCCCGCGGCGCTGTCGAACGAAACCCACAGCAGGTGCCGCTCCGGTTCCACCACTTCGACATGCACATGGTGCTCGCGGAGCGCGCTCAGAGCGGCCGCTGCCGGAGCGGGAGGAGCGGGTGGCGCGACGGGAATCTGAATGGCGACAGGCGGCGAAGCGCGGTCAATCGCTGCGCTCGGCGATCGACCGGAACCAACGGCAAGGCCACCATCCGACCGCGACAACTCGCCGCCTTCATACGGCGCACCAGCGCCGATCCACTCCTCGATCAGACGAATCGCCGCCTCATCGGGCTGCGGCCGCTCCTTGGGAGGCATGTGGTCGCGGTCGGTGATCGGCAGGCGCAACCGGAACACCATTTCGCTGTTGCCGGGGTCGCCGGGCACCAAGGCCGCTCCGCTCTTGCCGCCAGCGCGAATGCCGCCAGGTGTGGTGAGCGCGAGGCCACCCTTCCTCTTATCGTCGTTGTGGCAGGAGGCGCAGTACTGCTGAAAAATCTGTGCAGCCTGTTCCGGGTACACGCCGCGGACACCGAAGTCTAGATGGGGCGGTTCGCCGCCCTCCGCCGTGCGCCGGATCGGCACGGGCTTCCGCGGGAACAGCGGCTCGGTGAGGAACCCCTCGCCGTGGGTCATGGTCGCGCCAAAGTGACCGGCGGGAACGATGCAGCCAAGCGCGAGTGCGAGCAGAATCGGGTACAGCCGGCGCGTCTTGACCGATGCAAGCGAAGCGGCGGCAAAGACCGTGCTGACGCCCACGCCGATCCCCAGCCACTTGTGCAGGTCGAGTACCTCGCCGCCATACGCGGGCTCGCGCTCAAGCAGCAGACCCGTGGCCACGGATGCCGCGGCGGAGAGCGCAACGAGGCAGGCGAGCGTTGCCCGTGTTCGAGGTTCAAGCGGCGTCCGGCGCACAAGCGAGATGACCTCGAGACACACAAGCGCGGCGAGCGTGCCGATGGGCAAGTGCAGCAGCAGCGGGTGGGCGCGACCGGAGAGTTGAAGGAGTGTCTCAAGCATGAGCAGGAATAATCGTCAGGCGAGTAGTTCGGGGCGCACCTTTCCGAAGACATCGGTCAATCGGAAGTCCCGCCCCTCGTGCCTGAAACTCAGACGTTCATGCCCCATTCCCAGCAGGTGCAGCAGCGTGGCGTGCAGGTCATGCACATCAACAGGATTCTCCACGATGTTGTAACTGAAATCGTCGGTCTTGCCAATCGAAACGCCGGGCTTTATGCCCCCGCCCGCGAGCCAGATGGTGAAGCAGCGGGGATGGTGGTCGCGTCCGTAGTTGGTCTCGGAAAGGTCGCCCTGGCTGTAGACGGTCCTCCCGAACTCGCCCGCCCAGATGACAATGGTGTCGTCGAGCAGGCCGCGGCGTTTGAGGTCCTTGACCAGCGCGGCCTGCGGCTGATCGACGGCCGCGGATTGGAGGCGGATCTCGCCGGGCAGGTTGTTGTGGGCGTCCCAGCCGCGCATGTACAACTGGATGAAACGGACGCCGCGCTCGGCGAGTCGGCGCGCAAGCAGGCAGTTGGAGGCGAACGTGCCCGGTTTCCCCACCTCCGGGCCGTACATCGCGAGCGTCTCGGGGTCCTCGCCGGAAAGGTCCATGAGTTCGGGCACGCTGGTCTGCATCCGGTAGGCCATCTCATGCTGGGCGATGCGGGCTCGGATCTCCGGGTCGAGCGAGCGCTGCATCTCGCGGTTGTTGAGCGCGCCCACGAGGTCGAGCATGCGGCGGCGGTCGGGCCTCTCAACACCCGCCGGGTCGCGGAGGTAGAGAACCGGGTCTTCCCCGCCGCGGAGTTTGCAGCCCTGGTGCTCGCTGGGGAGGAAGCCGCTACCCCAGAATCGCGCGGACAGTGCCTGCATGTTCCCAAAGCCCTGCGAGATCAGCACGACGAAGGTCGGGAGGTTGGCATTCGCGCTGCCGAGGCCGTAACTGGCCCACGAGCCGAAACTCGGGCGGCCGGGCTGCTGGCTGCCGGTCTGGAAGAACGTGATGCCCGGCTCGTGATTGATCGCCTCGGTGTGCATCGAGTGGATGAAGCACAGATCGCGCGAAAGCGCGGCGGTGTGGGGCATCAACTCGCTGAGCCAGATGCCGTTCTGGTTGTTGGCGTAGCGGGAGAACCGGAAGATCGACGGCGCGACTGGCAGGCGCGCCTGGCCGCTGGTCATGCCGGTGATGCGCTGGCCCTGGCGGATCGAATCGGGCAGGTCCTGGTTGAAGCGGTGGCGGAGACCGGGCTTGTAGTCAAAGAGATCGAGTTGGCTTGGCGCGCCCTCCATATGCATGTAAATGATGCGCTTGGCGCGCGGGCGGAAGTGGACGCCGGTTGCGCCGCCCGCGGGCTGCGGGGATGCGGGAGCATCCGGCCGCGCCGCATCGGCACGAATGAGCGACGACAGCGCGAGCGCGCCCACCGCTCCGCTGACGGACTGCGCGCAGGTGCCGAAGAATCGGCGGCGGGTGAGATCGAGATAATGCTCTTCGAGGGGATGCATGTTGGGGGGAGATTGCGGATTTCTGAATGCGGAATGTGGATTTCTGAATGCGGAATGCGGAATGCGGAGTGGAAACCGGTCGGCAGTATCAGTCGCTCGTTCCCTGGTCCCTCCTTTCTTGCTTCCCTGCTCTCTCCTCTCCTCCTCAATCCTGCGTGATCGTTTCGTGCAGGTTCAACACGCTGCTGGCCACCATCGTCCACGCGGCAAGTTCAGAGAATCCCAGTTCCGGCGGCAAGGCTGACGCGCCGGTTGTCACAAGCAGGGCGGCATCCCGCGGCGTCGCGGCGAACCGCTCGCGGAACTCTCCCAGTGCGCGCCCCAGGAGTTCCAACTCCGCACTATCGGGTTCGCGGCTCGTGCATCTCAGAAAAATCGATGTCAGTCGGGCCTCATCATCGCCGGGTGTGAGCAACGCGCGCTGGGCAAGGGCTCTGGCCGCCTCGACAAACTGCTCATCGTTCCACATCACCAGCGCTTGCAGCGGGGTGTTGGTTGTCGGACGCCGGATGACGCACGACTCCCGTGTCGGCGCATCGAGCATCTGCATCGACGGCGGCGGGCACGCACGCTTCCAGTAAGTGTACAAACTGCGACGCCAGAGTTCGGGCTCGCCGCCACGCGCAAAGACCCGCGTGTTAGAGGCGGGCATGGCCACTTCCTGCCACAGGCCCTCGGGTTGATAGGTCTTTACGGACTCACCGCCGAGTTGCTCGATCATTAGGCCGGAGGTGTAGAGCGCCAGGTCGCGGACCTGCTCCGCGCCCAGCCGTCGGCGCGGGTAATACGACAGCAGCCGGTTGACGGGGTCGGTCTCGGCAAGGTCGGTGCGTATGCGTGACGACTGGCGATAGGTTGCGCTGGTGACGATGGTTCGGAGAAGGGAATGAACGTTCCATCCCCCTTCACGAAACTCAACAGCGAGTGAGTCGAGCAGTTCCGGGTGCGTGGGCCATTCGCCCTGGAGGCCAAAGTCCTCGCTGGTGCGAACAAGCCCGGCGCCAAAGAGCATCTCCCAGAAGCGGTTGACGGCGACCCGCGCGGTGAGCGGGTTGTCGGCGGATGTGAGCCACCGGGCAAGCCCGAGGCGGTCGCGCGGGGCTTCCGCCGGGAGTGCCCCAAGCGACTTGGGCACAGCGCGCTGGACCGGGCGGGTTTCGTCCGGCTTGTCGTACTGTCCCCGCGTGAGAATGAAGGTGGGGCGGGGCATCGCCAGTTCCTTCATCACCATGGTCCGCGGCAGTTGTTCCTCAATCACCTTCCGCTGGGCGACAAATTCCTGCTGACGGGCCTCGGCTTCGCCATAGGCCGGCAGGAACGCCCGTCTCCACGCCGCTGCCGACGCTTCCGCTTGATGCTGCGACAGAGCAGCCGCCGGCAGCAAGCCGGCGACAAGATCGTGCGGAAGGGTTCCGGCGGCGGGCTTCACGGCGGTGTAGTACCCGGATGCGCCGCCGGTGTTCACCACCTTCAGCACCAGCGTGTTCGCGCCCACGGACAGTTGAATCGTCGCCCGATCCTGGTCCGACATGACGCCGCGCTCGATGTCGCGTGAAGTCGCCTCAACTCCGTTCGCGAACAGGCGGAAGCCGTCATCGCTGCCAAGGGAAAGGTCGAGCGAGCGTGCGGAGGGTGTGTAGACCGTGCGGCCGACATAGAACACATTTGTGCCGTCGCCGAGCGAAACGGGCGTGCTGTCCACCAGGCGCGGGTCGAACTTCCATCGCGGCTGGGCGTCACCGAACGAGCGCAACGCGGAGATCGGGCCCGACTCCGGACCGAAGGCTTTGTCAAAGAGTTGATCCCGCGGCGATGTGAACGGTCCGGCCACCTGCCATCGGCCCAGCGCTGCCGGCAGTCGCGCAAGCGATCCCTCGTTGATGCCGCCCAGCGACAGCCGCACGCGCGCGAGGCTGTGCTCGCGATATACAGAGTTGAAGCCCAGCGTGACGCGGACGTGCCCTTCGGGCGTGAGCGTGAACGGCTGATCGGTCAGCACGAGCAGCAGCCGCTTGCCCGGTGTCTGGTGACCGGCAATCGCCCAGCCCTCGCGATCGGAAGTGTCGAGGACATTGACGGCTGCGTGGTCCCCATCGGCTTGTTCGAGATCGGCCCACGCCCAGCGGAGCGGGACATCCGTCCACGCCGAACCGGGCTGCCCATCGGCGCGCATGGCGATGCTTACGCCCGTGAGCACGGCGTTGCCGTTGAAGTTCCGTCCCGCGGCCTTTGAGTTGTCGCCATCGGGCGAGGTGCTTTCGAGCAGCAGCAGTCGCAGCGGCAAATCCGCCGTTGCGTCTGCGCTTCCGGCGCGCAGCGTGATCGAGTACTCCTCGGTCGCGGGCGCTGTGCCCGTCGCCAGCACGAAGCCGTCCGGCTGAACCTCGAGTTTTGTCGCGGGGTCCGATGCCGCCGCCTGAACAACTGTTGTGCCCAGCCAGTTGACCCCCGTGTCGGCGAGCAAGGTTGTCAGGAAGGCCGCTCGCTGTTCCGCCTCATCGGGCGCGATCAGGGTCATGCTCCGTGCTGCGTCTGCCATCGCCGAATCCAGCGCGGCGATCGCGTCCTGCTGCTGCGTCGTGGGGACGGTGATGAACGGCTCGTACGCGCGCCTTGGATCGGCTGTTTGCGAGTACAGGCCCGGCTCATCGATCGAGTTGAAGAAGGCGTAGAAGGCGTAGAAGTCCTCCTGCGTGATCGGATCGAACTTGTGGTCGTGGCACCGGGCGCACCCCATCGTGACGCCCATGAACACCGATGCCGTGGTGGAAGCGCGATCCACCGCGTATTCGACCAGATACTCCTCGGCGATCGCGCCGCCCTCATCCGTGCTGACATGGTTGCGGTTGAACCCGGTCGCGACCAGTTGGTCGATCGTCGCCCCGGGCAGCAGGTCCCCGGCCAGTTGCTCTGTCAGGAAGCGGTCGTACGGCATGTTGTCGCGCAGCGCGCGGAGCACCCAGTCGCGCCACAGCCACATCTGGCGGCCGTTGTCGGTGTGGATGCCGCAGGTGTCCGCGTACCGCGCTGCGTCCAGCCACGGCACCGCCAGCCGCTCGGCGAGGCGCATCCGGTACGGCTCCTGCGTGAGCAATCGATCGACCCATCGCTCGTACGCATCGGGGTGTGTGTCGGCGAGGAACGCCTCGAGTTCCTCGGGCGTCGGCGGGAGGCCCGTCAAATCGAGGAACACACGCCGCAGAACGGAAGCGCGATCCGCCTCGGGTGAGGGCGTGGTTCCCGCGCTCTCCAGCGATGCCAGGATGAACCGGTCGATCGGGTTTCGGCACCACGACGGTTCGCCCACCGGTGGCGGAAGATGGCGAAGTGGCAGCACGAACGCCCAGTGTGGCTCGTACGCCGCGCCCTGCTCTATCCACGCCCGGAGCATCTGCTTCTCGTCCGCAGACAAAGGGCGCTTGTTCGCGGATAGCGGCGGCATGACCTCGGCCGAGTCGTGGCTGTTGATCCGCCGGCAGAGTTGGCTTCCGTCCGCATCGCCCGGGACAATCGCCGGCCCGCCCGCGCGCGGAGCAATCGCACTCGCCGCCTCATCAAGCCGCAGATCGGCCTCGCGCGTCGCGCCATCCGGCCCGTGGCACTGAAAGCAGCGATCCGACAGCAGGCGGCGGATATCGCGCGAGTAGCGGATGCGACCGTCGCCGGAAGGGTGTCCTGCCGACGAAGCCACGACCAGACTGGGCAGTGGCCCGGCCGCACCGCCCTCCGAGGGCCTGCTCGCCGCAACACCGATCGCCGCCGCACCGCACGCGAGCGACAGCGCCAGCAGCCAGAGGCCGTCGATCCGGCACGAGCATTTCCAGCCCGGTCGTACAATGGCGGGGAATCGCATTCGGCCCTCCAACGGTGCCCATCCAGTCTAACACATCGTTGGGGAGGCGCGGGAGGGAATGCGTGGGCTTCCTGGAGTTTGTGCGATCCCCTCGTGAGCCCGTACGATGGGCGACTCGGAAACTCAGCGGTGCAGATTGTGACCCAGCGGTTAGGAGCGAGACCATGTCCACTCAGTTGTCCATGAATCGGCGGCGGGCGCTCGCGGCGGGCGTCGGTGCAGTAGCCGCCCTCACCAGCGGTCCGCTCCTGCGGGCATCTGCCAAGTCGGGCAGCGGTCCGGTCCTGGTCGGCTCGGGCGAGCACACCTACGAGGTGCAGCACGACTGGGCGACGCTCCCGGCGACCCACGCATTCGGCAATACGCACGGCGTGGCGATCGACTCGCAGGGATTTGTGCATATCAAGCACACCGTCCACGCCTCAAGCACTTCCGGCGATGCCATCTGCGTCTTCGATCCCGGCGGCAGGTTCGTCCGGTCGTGGGGTGCCGAGTTCCGCGGCGGGGCGCACGGTCTGACGCTTGTCCGCGAGCCGGGGGGTGAGTTCCTGTGGCTGTCGGACTGCAACCGTGCGATCGTGCGAAAGACCACGCTGACCGGAGAGACGGTTCTTGATCTGAAGTGGCCGCAGGACTCGGGTCTGTACAACGCGGTGGGGGAGTACAAGCCGACGAACGTCGCGGTGGTGCCGCACGATGCAGTCACCGGGATCGGCAAGCCAAGTCTGGTGCGCGGGCACACCTTCGTCGCGGACGGGTACGGGAAATCGTGGATCCACCGGTTTGATGCGAAGGGGAACTTCTTGCAGAGTCTTGGCGGGCCGGGCAAGGAGCGCGGCCAGACCTCGTGCCCGCACGGGATCGCCATCGACAGCCGGGCGGAAGGCGAGCCGCGGCTGGTAGTGGCGGATCGGAGCAACCGACGCCTCCAGTATTTCACGCTCGACGGGCGGCACACCGGCTTCGTCACCGATGAACTCCGCTCCCCCTGCCACTTCGATACCCGCGGCGACCTGCTGCTGGTGCCGGACCTCGAAGCGCGGGTCACGCTGCTCGGCAAGGACAACACACTCGTCGCGCACCTCGGCGACGGCGAGAACTTCGGCCTGCGCGACAAGTCGCGGGAGCAGTTCGTACCCGGCAGGTTCATCGCGCCCCACTCGGCGTGCTTCGATGGCGAGGGCAACATCTTCGTGGTCGAGTGGGTGGAAGTGGGGCGGGTGACGAAGTTGCGGAAGGTGGGGGCGTGAGCGTCAACCCCTGACCAACCTCCACAGCGCCCCCAGCAACAGCACCAGGAGCGGCGCGCCGGCGATGAGTCCCCACCGGATCGCCATCAGGCGTTCCTCCGGCATCGCCGGAATCGTCGGGACCGCCTGCGCCGCGGTACTCCGGACGACCATCTCGTCCTGACCGGCCAGCCAATACACCGCGGCCTCGAAGAGTTCGAGGTTGCCGGGCACCATCGGCACAGGCCTCCCCGCGTTGCCCGCCATCGCCTGGGTCGTCAGGTCGTCGAGGAACCATCCGTTGGAGCCGACCGCGAGGAATCGCTGCCGCTCCTTGCGATCCGGGAGCGTGCGCTCCGCCGCGGCGGCGACGGCCCACGGTCCCGTGCCATTGTCGCGTGCCGAGTCTTCCTGCGGCGGGTTGGCCAGCAGCGGGCGCTGCGCGCTGGGCGTCTGGCGGAAGCGGAGCCACTCGCTCTCGGCCCAGGTGCGGTCATCATCCTCGATGACGATCACCGGCCAGGCGCGCAGCGCATCCTTGGCGATCTCGATCGGCACGACCCACGGAAGGTGGGTTCGGAGCGATTCGATCGCGCTCGAAATGGTCTGATTTGCGCCGGGCCGAGTCACGAAGAAGTCCGCTGCCACGATCGGCCCGGAAGGACTCGCCACCTGCCGGAGCAGCGGGCGGCCCGAGTCGATCTTCAGGCCAAAGGTGGCCTCCGCAAACTCGACCATCGGGTCCTTCTGGCCGATGCCCGGCAGCGTGGAGGGCGAGACCGACAGCAGCACCGGCCGCCCGGTCGCCACTACCGCGCCGATGGCCTTGGACAATTTGAGCATCCGGGCAACACCCTCGGGCGTCCCCGCGTTGGTCGAGATTGTGACGAACACCACGGGCCGCTTGCCATCGGGATCAATCTGGGCGATCGACGGCGGGTCGGTATCGACCGCCGCGGCCCATTCCAGCACGCTCATGCCGCGCAGGCGGAGTCGAGATACCAGTGCCTGCAAAGGCACAAACTCGGGCGCGAGCCGTTCGGCCTCGCCCGCGCCGTGGGTGATGATGACGATCGGCGCGTTGTCGGAACTGATCGTCATCAGCGCGCCGACGACCAGTTCCTCAGCGCGGGCGCGAAGGTCGGGCTGCGGGCCGACATCGGTCACGCCGGGGACGCGCGCGGGGAACAGCGACTCGACATCGACCGCCGCGAGGGCCGGGCCGCCATCGGCACGCGGCGGGCCGATCACGAGCGCAGCGCCGGAGCGCTCCAGCACACGGGCCACGGCGGCGATGCCGATGCGGGGCAGTTGATCGAGCGCGCCGACATGCTGGGCCGCGGCGTCGCGGAGCGTTGCGGCGCGGATGGCCAAGGGACCGACGGCATCGCGGATCGCCAGCGGAACCTGTTCTTCCGGCAGACCGGCCAGGCCTCGCAGGCTCGCCTCGAGTTGGCTGAGTTGGCTCTGAAGGTTGACGAGCGGGCGGCGGGCCTGTGCCGTCGCCTGGTCGATCGCGGGCACGGGGCTTCGCCCGATCGTCTGTCCGAGCGAGGCCTGCGCCGCTTGGGCTTCCTTTCGGGCATCGCCGGCGGCGATCCGGCAAAGCCCAGCGGACTCACCAAGGAACCGTGTCACCGCCGGCGCGTTCGGTGCATCGGCGGGAACCTGCGCGGCAAGCCCTGCGATGGTGTCACCGAGCGCTTCGAGGTCCGCGCCGATCGCCTCGGTGCGCAGCACGGCGGCCCGCACACTCTCCGCGGCGGTGCGCAGCACCGGCTCGTAGCGTTCCACAAGGCGGACCAGCACGCCGTCGAGTTCCGCCGCGCCCTTGGCGGAGGCGACATCGATCGCGGTGACGCGGAGGTTGGGCGTCGCGCGGGCAAGGGAATCGAGAACATCCTGTGTGCGGTGGAGCGCCCGCGCCTCGACGCCCGAAAGGTTGGCGACAATCAGCAACTCGTGCTCGCCCCGGAGGCGGGCAAGCAGGTCCGTGGTCCGCTGCGAGAGCCGGTGCTGGCGTGTGGCTGTGGCGTCGATGCGCTGCGGGTAGCGATCCGCCAGGACGCCCAGGAACCCGATCACGGCGGTGACGGCCAGCAGCAGCGCACCCGACTGCAGAGCGTAACGCGTGCGCCGCCGGGCGGCGCTGCGGATCGGGCTCAGAGAGTCCGGCTTGGGTGGCGGCGCTTTCTGCTTCACAGTCATCGCCACCTCCTGGACTGGAGCACCACTGAGGCGAGCGCGATGAACCAGAACGAGCCCAGCAGAAAGAACGCGACGGTGGAAGTGTCGATCAGGCCGCGGGCGAAGTCCGCGACGCGGATGCTCGGCGAGAGTTTGAAGAGCAGGCTCGACCACGGCTCGGGTGCCTGAGCCGCGAGACGGGCCGGCGCAAGATCAAGCACCAGCAGGACAAACAGCGTTCCCAGGAACGCGAGCGTCTGGCTGCTCGTCAGCGTTGAGGCGAGCGTTCCCACGGCGAGGTAAAGCATCCCCAGCATCAAGAGGCCCAGATACCCGGTGCCGATCGCGCCAAAGTCAGGTTGCGAGAGCCATGCGATCACCGCCACGAACGCGAGCGTGGGGAGCATCATGGTGACGAGGAAGCAGCACGCTGCGATGTACTTCCCCAGGATAATTGTCCACTCACCCACCGGCGAAGTGAGCATGGGCTCGATCGTGCCCGACCGCAGTTCGTCGCTGATAAGGCGCATCGAGATCGCCGGAGAGACAAACAGCAGGAGTCCCCACCACACGCCGAAGAAGTCGCGCATCTCCGCCGGATTGCCCGGCACCAGCGTGCGCTGGGTGAAGAACACCGCGGACAGGCACATGAACAGCGCGATGACAACCCAGCCCAGCGGCAGCCGGAAGAACGACGAATACTCGCGCATCGCGATGGTGAGGGCACGCCTCATGCTCGCGTCCCTCCTTCGGCTGCTTCCGGTGCGCCGTCCTGCTCGATCACGCGCATGAACAGTTGTTCAAGTGTCGGCGCCTGCCGGCGCAGTTCGCGGTACAGAACGCCGTGGATCGAAAGCGTCCGTGCGATCGCCTCGCGCAGGTCGGGGTGCGTGGGCTCGGGCAGGAGCGCCAGTCGGACCCACTCGGCGACCTGCCCCGTCCCCTCAGGTTTTTCGCCGTGGATCGGCTCGCGCGCGATGCTCGCCACGCCCCGCAAGCCCTTCAGTCTTGCGGCGATGCGGTCCAGTTCGCTCCGGTTCCCGTTCTCCGGGTCAGCGCGGGTCTCGATGTACAACTCCACTGAGTGCTTGGCCGGAACCTGCCGGAGCATCCGTGAAAGAAGATCCTGCGGTGCGCCATCAGCGCGGATGCGACCACGCGCGATGATCACTACTCGGTCGCAGGTGCGCTCGACCTCGGGGAGGATGTGGCTGGAGACCAGCACCGTGCGGTTCATCGCCAGGTCGCGGATCAGCGTGCGCGTCTCGCGGATCTGTGCCGGGTCCAGCCCGTTCGAGGGTTCATCGAGGATCAGCACCGGCGGGTCATGCAGGATTGCGCTTGCCAACCCGACCCGCTGCCGGAATCCCTTGCTCAGGTGCCCGATGCGCCTGTGCATGACTTCGAGCAGTTTGCACTTGTCTCCAGCGCGGATTATCGCTTTCTTGCGATCCGACCAGCGCATCCCGAAGAGTTTTGCGCGGAATGACAGGTAGTCCTTCACCCGCATCTCGGGGTAAAGCGGCGCGGACTCCGGCAAGTACCCAAGTTGCCGGCGCGCTGCGATCGATGCATCGATTGTGTCGTGCCCGCACACACGGATCCTCCCGCCCGACGGAGGCAGGAACCCCGTAATCATCCGGATCGTGGTCGTCTTGCCCGCACCGTTCGGTCCCAGCAATCCGACCACTTGGCCAGGCTGAACGTCGAAACTCACGTCCGCAACAGCCGTAAGCCTGCCATACACCTTGCTGACGTTGGAGATCTGGATCATGTTTCGCGGCCGTACAAACCCGCTATCGACCCGGTGTGCCCGATTCGGCCACTTGACGCGGCGAAAGGCGCGGTTAGTTTAGGCTAAGCAGAATCGCCCGCCGATGAATACCGTGGCAGCGTTCAGAGTCGATGCAGGTACAATGTTCCAGGTTCGGAGTATGTCAGTACAGCGTCCCAAACTCTTAATCGTCCAAGGCCCGGCAACGCCGGCGGACGAGTTGGCGCGCCTGCTTGGCGGTCTCTACGACGTCATGCTGCTCCCGCCCGATGCGGAGCCCTCGCCCGAGGCCGCGGCCGTGAGCGCGGTTCTCTGCGATGCCGCGCTCCTCGGGCAGGTCAGTCGCGTTGCGGGGCCGTCGCCTGAACTCGATGCTCTCGCGGTGCTCACGGCGCTCTCCGAGGGCGTGTGCGTCTCGGGTCTCGACGGCACCGTTCTGTGGGCCAATGACCGCTTCAAGGCCTTTGACGACCAGACGCGGGCGCGAATCTCGGCCGTGTGCCGGCGCGCGGCCCAGCAGTTCGAGGACCAGATGCTGGCGCAGGAGGCGGCAGCGTACTCCGGCGGTCGCACCAACAAGTACGATGTCGCCGCGCCCGACGAGTCGAGATTCTACGAGGTCGTGGTCTCGCCCATCCGTTCCGGCGACACGTCGCGACTCGAGCGCGTGGCCGCGCTGGTATGGGAAGTCACGGCGTCTCGGCGCTACCAGCAGAAACTCGATGCCATCGACCGCGCCGGCGGTGAACTCGTTCGGCTTGATGCCGAGGCGGTCCGCAAACTCCACGTCACCGACAGGCTCAAGATTCTTGAGCAGAAGATCATCAAGTTCTCACACGAACTCCTCCGCTTCGACCACCTGATGGTGCGCCTTGTGGACGAGCGCACCGGCAAACTTGAACTGGTGATCTCCTCCGGCCTCCCACCCGAGGCACTTGAGGTGGACCTGTTCGCGCAGCGCGAAGGAAACGGGATCATGGGGTACGTTGCGGCCACCGGGCGCAGTTACCTCTGCCCGGACATCGCCAAGGACCGCCGGTATGTCTCGGGCATGTCGGGCGCACGCTCGAGCCTGACCGTGCCGCTCCGCCTCCACGACAAGGTCATCGGGGCCTTCAACATCGAGAGCGAATCGCTCGCGGCGTTCACCGAGGAGGACCGGCAGTTCGCCGAGATATTCTCGAACCACGTCGCCCTTGCCTTGCACATCCTGGACCTGCTCGTCGTCGAGCGGTGCGCGGCCGGCGAAACGGTCACAGGCACGGTCGAGGGCGAACTCGATGAACCGCTCGATGACATCATGCGCGAGGCCGATTGGCTCACGCGGCTCGCGGACAGTTCACCCGATCTTCGCGATCATGTCCAGCGCATCGTGGCGGATGTGCAGTCGATCCGGCGGCGTGTGCGGGAGGCCGCGAGCGGCCCGCAGAACATTCTGGGCGCCGAGCGTGTGCTGTCGAACATCCAAGTCGATCCGTCGATGGCCGGCAAGCATGTGCTCGTGGCCGATGATGAGCCCAAGATCAGGCAGATCATCCGCGATGTCCTGCGTGGCAAGGGCTGCCGCGTCGTCGTCTGCAAAGACGGCGGAGAGGCCATAGCGGAACTGATCTCTTCACAGGCCGCCGGCGAGCGCGGCCGGTTCGACATGGTTGTAAGCGACATCAAGATGCCCGACCATAACGGCTACGAGGTGTTCTCCGCGGCCCGCAAGGCCTACCCGGGGATCCCGGTGATCCTGATGACCGGCTTTGGCTACGACCCCCACCACTCGATCGTGCGCGCCTCGCAGGACGGCCTGCAGTGCGTGCTCTTCAAACCGTTTCAAATCGATAGGCTTCTCGAGGAGGTTCGCAAGGCGCTTGGAATCGCGGTTGAAGCTAAGACTTGAACGGCGGCAACGAAGCGCCGCGCCGTCCCGGCGTACCCCGACGGCACTCGCTCTCCGCGGTCAGATGCAGTTGTTCGCGAACCACTCGCTCAGAAACGCGAAGATATCCGGAACCTCGTTCCAGCCATTGAGGTCAAAGTCGCCCTGCCCGGCAAACCATGACGACAGGAACGCAAAGATGTCAGAAACCTGGATCGCCCCATTCTGGTCCCAGTCCGCGCGGCAGGGCGCTGGGAACTGGAACCAGCCGGTGTCCAGCGCGCCGATCGCCCCGTCTCCTGTGATATCGAGCACATTGAAGTTCGGACCGATGTTCTCGAGCACCACCTCGCCATTGACTTGTCCGTCGACATCGCTCGCCGTGCCGTCGTTGGCGAGAATGAACTCCTCCAAATAGGCGCGATCCGCAGGCGTGACGAACGAGTCACCGTTCATGTCGCCCGCGATCGTCGGGCAACTGATGTCGGTCCAGACATACGACGCGTCCTCCGGTGTGGCATAGGCAGTTCCGACCGCGGCGTTGATGCTCCACAGCAAGGGGTTCAGGCACACCTGAGGGTCCTTCTTGGACCACCTGTGGACCAGCGCGTGCGTCAGGCCGAAGTTGGAGCCGCCCGCTCCGATCAGCAGGTCCGCGACCGCCTCCGCGATGCTGGTGTGCGAACCCTCGCCGATGAGCGTGTCGATCGGTTGCTCCGGCTCGCCGGTCAGGGCCGCGGCCCCCGCCTGCGTCAGCGGGAAGACCAACGTAACAATCGTGAGATTGCTTGCCGGCTCGTGGACAAAGCGCAGATCAACAACCGGGTCGTAGAGTCCGATGTCCGAGCCACCAACGAACTGCGAGGCGAGCCTGTACCCGCCCGACCGCTGGAAGAACCGGCCTCGCACGATCATTTCCTCACCGGAATCCAGTTTGCCATCGTGATTGCCTGTCTCGGAGACGATGGCGGCATCAAAGCAGCCGCACAAAGTGAGCGCGAAATCCGTGCCCGTCCGCTCAAAGAACGGTTGGGTATCCCACAACGCGTCCAGATCGGCACCGCACACGGCCTGACGCTCGAAGAGCGCGGGGTCGGAGATGCGCCCGCCGAAGCGAGCACTCGTGCCGAGCACTCGGGAGCGGGCCGGCCCGGGGAACTCTCCTCCGGTGTCGATGTCGTTATCGATATCGATCTCTACGAACCCGTACATCGGGCTGCTCCCGAAGCGATTCGGCAGATAGTCGGCCCCGTTGAGCCCGAGCGTGCCGGGCGGATTCACACGACCGGCGAGCACGACGTCAAGCCGAAACATCTGCGCCTCGGCCGGAGCCGTGGGCAGGCCGGTGTAGGGGTCGGTCGCGGGCTGCGATGGTGCCCACGGGAACACCGACACCGAGACCAGGTCGGGCAATATCGCCTCGGGCAACAGGCTTCCATCCGCGCCGCTGTCGGTGCGGCGCGCACACGCATCGCCGATCGGGTCCGTCCAGATTGCGCGCTCGATCGAGGCCAAGGCCCATGAAGCGGCGACCGCGAGGATCGCGCCCATGACCGGGGTTCGTGGGTGGGTGCGGGTGCTCATGCTGACGCGGCCTCCTCTTTCTGCACATGCCCCTGCAGCGCGTACCGCTCGATGCGGTACCGCAAACTGCTCCGCTGCATGCCGATCAGCCGCGCGGCCCGGGATACATTCCCGCGAGTGAACCGCAGCGCCTGGATCACCAACTCTCGCTCCACATCGGCAGCGCGATGCACGCCGCCCTCAAAGTCGAACACCAACTCCCCGCCGGGAGCCGCCAGTCGGGCCGACGACAAACTCTGCCCGCTGGGCGATGCCCGATCGGGCGGAGTGCCTGCGATCCCGAGTTCCGCAGCGCCGATCTCGGTCCCCTCCGCGAGCATCGCCGCCCGCTGGCACGCGTTGACCAGTTCCCGCACGTTCCCCGGCCACGCGTGCGCCAGCAGCGCTCGCTCGCCATCGGCCGACAGGTTGATGCAGGGGCGGACGAACTGCTTGCAGAAGCGTTCGAGCATCGCCCTCGCGATAAGCAGCACGTCCTGACCACGCTCGCGCAGCGATGGGATCTCCACCGTGAATGCGTTGAGGCGGAACAGCAGATCCCGACGGAAGCGGCCCTCGGCGACGCGGGCCTCCAGGTCCTGGTTCGACGCGGCGATCACACGGACCCGGACTCGACGCTCCTTGGTGCCGCCCACGCGCCGGAATCGGCCACTCTCGACCACCAGCAGCAACTTGGCCTGCAGGTCCAGAGCCGTCTCGGAAACTTCATCAAGGAAGATCGTCCCGCCATCGGCCATCTCAAAGAGACCGGAGCGGGCCTCTCTCGCATCGGTGAATGCACCACGCTCATGTCCGAACAACTCGCCCTCGACCAGGTTCGCCGGCAGGGCCGAGCAGTTCACATGCACGAACGGCGGCGCTGCGCCGGTGCCCGGCGGCAAGGCGCGGCACGCCTGCGCATGGATGTGCCTGGCAAGCACGCCCTTGCCCGTGCCCGTCTCGCCCAGAAGCAAGAAGCAGGGGAGCGGAATGTGCGCCCCAGAATCGCTTTCAGGAGGGAGCGGCACGCCCGACAGCCGCGTGGCAAGGTCCAACGCGGCACGCCAAGCAGGGCTTGTTCCCAGCGCCTCGAACTCATCGCCGCGTGAGCGTTCCATCCGCTCGTACAGCCGCACGCGCTGGCGGAGACGCCGGCCTTCCAGCCACTTTGGGACGCCCAACGTAAGTTCCTCGAAACTGAGCGGCTTGGTGAGGTAGTCGTCGGCCCCGAGGCGCATCGCCGTCACCGCCGTCTCAACTGAGGTGTTGCCGGTCATCGCCACCACCACGCCCTCGAAGGCCTCCGCACCCTCGCGGAGTTCGCGGATGAACTCAAGGCCCTCCCGCCCGTCGGCCGTAAGCGCCAGATCGGTCAGGACCATGTCAGGAACGCTTCGGGCGACGAACTCGCGTGCATCGGGAAGCGTGGCCGCTTCAGCGACATCATGCCCCGCCTTGCGCAGTGCCTTGACGATCGTAAACCGAAGGTCCGTGTCATCTTCAATGACGAGAATTTTGGCCACTGGCTACCTCTGCGTGGCCAACCGTGGCCACTTCCGTCGAACTTCCCTCAATCGGTCCGATCGGCATCCAAGCCGAAAAGACCGCCCCTCCATGCGTCTCCCGCCCCTCCCGATGCTCCAAACCATTCGTTTCCACGCCCGAGTGGGCCATGGAGCTTGGCTTTTCGTTCCGAGTATCCCCGTGACTGGATGCCAGCAACCGAAGCCCGCCGCCGTGGGCACGAATGATCTGTTGGGCAAGAGCAAGCCCAATGCCGGTCCCTTCTCGCTTCGTTGTGAAGTATGGCTTGAATATTCGTTCCCGCAAATCGGGTGGCACTCCCGGGCCATTATCTTCCACTCGGAGTTCCCAGTTCTGCCCGGTGCCGCCTCCGGGGGGGATGGGGGTTGGGGGGAGCAAGCGGCACAAAACCTTCACCGTGGGTGC
>CAYMWG010000024.1:0-19069 GCA_964393765.1 uncultured Phycisphaeraceae bacterium | reverse complement strand
GCCCCTGAACTCCTGCCCCGGCTTGTAGTCGGCACCAAGGTCGTCGTAGCGCTTGCGACGCGCCGGCTCCTTCAGGACCTCGTACGCCTCCTGCACTTCCTGGAAACGCTTCTGCGCATCGCCGTCCTTATTCACATCCGGGTGATACTTCCGCGCAAGAACGCGGTACGCGCGCTGGACCTCCTCGGGAGTAGCGTCCCGCTTGACCTCCAAAACCTTGTAGTAGTCCACGAACCGTGCGGGCATGATCGATGTGCGTCCGGAAGCCCCAGCCTCTCCATCCTACGGACGCTGACTCGCCCGCGCCCCCGACGGGAAACGCTTTTGAGGCCGCTTCAGCGGCGGTCAATGTCCGCCAACGACAACTGAAGTGAGAGGTGTCTTCGGCACAGCCCGTTTCAACGGGCTTCTCCTAAGCCCGGCTTCAGCCACTCGACTCGACGCTCGGTTCTCGGCGCTGCTCGCCAGCACCAAACCAGCAGCAGCGCGGGTTTCCATACGAGTCCGCATCCGTCGGTAGACGCACGCGATCAGTCCGTCACGGCCCGACGAACACGTCGTCCGCGCCCTCGGGACTTTCAGTGCCTCGCAGCGGGTCCGCAGCGCGGGGGCGCGTCAACTCCCGGATGATCTGCTCCACACGACGCGGCAGCCAGATGTTGTCGCCGCTTTGCAGCACGGGGGAGCGCAGCCACTCGACCGAGCCGTCGTTGTACAGCGCGGCCTGACCCCTGCCGCCGTGGTTTGGAGAGTTCTCGACAGGGTCGATCGGGCGTCCCTTGACCGCCCGCAGAATCACCGGCGAGCGATCGACGATGACGATCGTGCGCATCCCGTTCCAGTTCGGTCGCTCCGCGGCGAAGAGGTTCTGATAACTGTACGAGACTTCCTCGATGCAGCCCCAGTCCCTGGAATCCTCGGGACAGTCGGCGGCGATGGCGCGTGCGTTCCCGGCGCAGGCCAGGTCCGCTAGACGCGCGTTGCCCGTGCGGGCAAGCATGTACAGGTTCGCGGCGTTGGACTGCTCCTCCCCTTTGCCCACGCCCCACCACAGACGCCCGGCGGGCGAGGGGGTCGCCATCGGCAGGGCATCCTTGTTCGAGTTGGCGTACAGCCCGAAGCCAAGGCCCGCGGCCGACATGTTCGTCTGGCAGTCCATCCGGCGCGAGTAGCCCTGGACGCCGTTGGCGATTGGAGCAAGGACGCCGAATCCGATCAGGAGCATCGCCGCGGCGGTGACAAGGTCGCCGATGCGGAACCTCGGACGCCAGCCCATGCCCTGCGACTGCGCGCTGCCTGATGCGACCTCGAATCGGGCCTCGTCACGCTCGATGGCTGACTGGATGCCGCCGAGCGTGCGTGCGACAAGCGTGTCGCGATCCGCGCTGCTCGGGGCCGGTCCGTCGAGCGCGCTTAGAAGGGCAAGTTGCCTCGCCGCACGCGCCCGCAGAGAAGTTGGGACACGCCCGACATCCAGTCCGGCCTCGATCAGCGCCTCAAGCGCATCGTCATCGCCGGGGGACAAGTCGCCGTCCACGAACGATCCGCCCGCGGCATTGGCGGTGCGAGTCCGTTCGGCGCTCAGAACCCGTGCGAGGGTGAGTTCGATCGTCAGTTCTCGACCTTCGGCGATGAGATCATCGGGCAGGGCGAGCATTCCCACCAGCGACCGCAGTTTCGTGGCCTCGAGGGAGTTTGGAGCGGTGCCGGAAACTTCCCCGAATCCATTCCCAAAGAGAGCATCGACGGCGGCCCCGTCGTGTTCGGAGAGTCGCGTGCCATCACGATCGTGACGGAACGAATTACCGGACGAAGAAAAAATCGGGGTGCTCATGCTTCCTGCGATCCTCTGGACACTTCCTGCCATTTGCGGGCGAAGGAAGCAACCGCTGAATGGAGCCTCGACTTGACCGTCCCCAAAGGGATCTTGAGCGACTCGGCGATCTGGTTGTACGACATTCGCTGGAAGTACGCCAGCAGTAGAATTTCTCGGAGCGACCAGGGCATCTGGTCGATCGCCTGCTGAACGAGTTGGCTCTGTTCCCGGCTGTCCATCGCCGAATCGGGCGAGGGGACATCGATCTCCATCAGGTCCACAAACGTCCGGGCACCGTCGCCGTTGGCGCTGTCGCCGCCCGCTCCGGGCCCGCCGATCGGCGCTGACAGATCCAGCGCCTTCCGGCGTGCGCTTCTACGCAGGGCGTCCCGCCCCTTGTTCGCGGCGATCGTAAAAAGCCACGGTTTGAACCGGCGGGTCACATCGAACGCTTCGGCCGATAAGTGAACCTGCAGGAACGCCTCCTGAAAGGCATCCTCGGCCAAGGCCCGGTTCCCGCACAGCCGTATCAGGAACCTGAGCAGGTCATCGTGGTGGCGGCGTACGAGGGTCTCGAACGCCGGGGGTTCGCCCGAGCGATAGGCCTGGACGAGTTCCTCATCGCTCCGTTCTTCTAAACGCTTGGCCGGCATAGGTTTGCTGCGCAAGTGAGAGGGAATGGCCCGCCGCCGCGATCCCGTGATGGTCTATCCGTGTCCGAACAGTTCTCGGGCGTGGTTTGCGAGTGGTGAGGGGCGGGCGTCCGAAAGAGAGCGTCAAGTGTACGGCACGATCGATCCCCCAGTTGGGAGGGAGCCGCGTGCCAGCGGTGGGGTGGGTCGCGCGAACCGCCGCCTGCACCTGCGAGGGGAGATTGGTTTCTCGGTGAGCATTTGCTAGCATGTCCCCCTGCGTGGGCGAGGCGCGGCGCGGCCGCGATGCCAACGCAGCAGCCGGTCGGGCGAAGGGAGTCCATGGGCGTTCCGCTGAGTCAGATGTGGACGGTCGCGACGTACGTCCTGGGGCAGAAACTCCGCGGCGTCAAGCGCTACCCACTGGTGCTGATGCTCGAGCCACTCTTCCGCTGCAACCTCGCCTGCGCAGGGTGCGGCAAGATCCAGTATCCCGCGCACATTCTCAAGCGCAACCTCACCCCCGAGCAATGCTTCAAGGCTGTGGAGGAGTGCGGAGCGCCGATGGTCTCGATCCCCGGAGGCGAGCCGCTGCTGCACCCGCAGATCAAGGAGATCGTCGAGGGCCTCGTTGCGAGGAAGAAGTACATCTATCTCTGCACCAACGCCCTGCTCCTGAAGCAGAAACTCGAAGACGGGACATTCAAGCCCAGCAAGTACCTGACCTTTAGCGTGCATATGGACGGGCAGGAAGAGCACCACGACTTCGCCGTCTGCCGCGAGGGCACGTTCGTCACCGCGCGCGAGGGGATCCGCCTCGCCGTCGAGATGGGCTTCCGTGTCACCACCAACACCACGCTCTTTGACGGCGCGGACCCCGCGTCGGTCCGCAACTTCTTCGACGAGATGATGGACCTGGGCGTCGAGGGCATGATGGTCTCGCCCGGCTACGCCTACCCCAAAGCGCCCGACCAGAAGACGTTTCTCCGCGAGCGGACCAAGACCCGCGAGTTCTTCCGGATGCTCCTGTCCAACCGCAAGAAGCGGTGGAAGTTCAACCAGTCGCCGCTGTTCCTCGAGTTCCTGATGGGCGCGAACGCGCGCGAGTACGAGTGCCTGCCCTGGGGCAACCCGACTTTCAACATCTTCGGCTGGCAGAAGCCCTGCTACCTCTTGCAGGACGGCTACGTCGAGACTTTCAAGGAACTCATCGAGGACACGGAATGGGAGCGCTACGGGCGCGCCAGTGGCAACCGCGCCTGCCAGCAGTGCATGGTCCACTGCGGCTATGAGCCCTCCGCGGTTGACCACACCTTCGGCTCTCTTGGCGGCATGTTCGGAACGATCCGCGCCATGCTGTCTCCCGGCTACGCCGATGCGGCCGCGGCGGAGCAACTCGCCATCGAGTCCGCCAAGCCCCACGGCCCCTTCGTGCAACTCGGCCTCACCGTTGAGGGCAAGCCTGTGGCGCAGCGAGAAGCCGTCGGGGTGTGATGTCGTAGTGGTGTTCAACGTGCGTCAGGCTTATACGAACGAACAACGAACGCATCCAAGGCCATTATCGGTCTTACGCACCTAGCATTCGCGACTGTCGGTAAAATCCCGGTCAATCGGGCCGCTTGTGCGCACCCGCTCGACCGCACCCACACGGAGATCTCAGAATGTCCACGACCCCCGCCCGTTTCCTGCTCGCCGCCGGAGCCGCGATCGCGCTCTGCCTGCCCGCCCTGGCACAGAACACCGTTGCGCCCACCAAGGTCGAGCCCAAGGCCGCGCAGCCCGAGAAGGCGGCCCCCACCCTTAAGGCCGGCGATCTGGCACCTGCCCTCTCGGTCGAGAACTGGGTCAAAGGCGACGCCGTCACCGGCTTTGAGAAAGGCCGAGTCTATGTTGTCGAGTTCTGGGCGACGTGGTGCGGGCCGTGCATCGCCAGCATCCCGCACCTGACCGAGATCCAGAAGACCCACAAGGGCAAGGTGCAGATCATCGGCGTCTCCGGCTCCGACAAGGACCTCGCGACCGTCGAGAAGTTCGTCAAGGAGAAGGGCGACAAGATGGGCTACACCGTCGCGTACGACGGGGACAAGTCCATGAGCAACACTTGGATGAAGCCCGCCGGCAAGAACGGCATCCCCTGCTCGTTCATCGTCGATCGCGAGAGCAAGATCGCCTGGATCGGGCACCCCGCCGCGGGCCTCGACACCGTTCTCGACAAGGTCGTTGCCGGCACCTTCAACGCCACCGCCTGGGCCGCGACCGAGACCAAGGCCAACGACCTCCGCAAGAAGGCCTACGAGGCCGGTGAGGCCGAGGACTACGCCGCCGCTGGCAAGGCGCTGGATGAACTCGCCGCGATCGACCAGTCCTTTGCCGCCGATGCGGGCATGATGAAGTTCCGCATGATGCTCCTGAAGAAGAAGGACTACGAGGCTGCCTCCGCCACGGCGAGCACGCTCCTGGCCGGGCCGGTGAAGAACAACGCCGAATCGCTGAACGAGATCGCGTGGACGATCCTCGACGCCCCCGGCGTCGAGAAGCGCGACACCGACCTCGCGCTCAAAATCGCGCTCCGCGCAGTCGAGATCGAGAAGGGTGAGAACGGCATGATCCTCGACACCCTCGCCCGGGCCTATTGGGAGAAGGGCGACAAGGCCAAGGCGATCGAGACGCAGCGCAAGGCCGTCGAGAAGGCCGGCAGCCCCGACCTCAAGACCGAACTCGAAGCCACCCTCGCCAAGTACGAAGGCAAATAAGTCCTCCGTCCGCGATCCCGCAGCACAACTCTGTATAACGTACAACGCCCGCGCCCTTTGGCTCGGGCGTTGTTCATTTTCCGGCTGGAATGGAGCCGTCCGGTTGCGGCTCGGTCGCCCCGTTCGCCGCCCGTAGAGCCGCGCGCATCTTTGCCACACCCTCGGGCGAGAACGCGTGCCCCATCCCCTCAACAACTACCACCTCGGCATCGGACCCAAGCGCCCGGAGCGACGCCCCGAGGCGTCGTGCCGCCCCTTCCAGAAAGAAGTTGTCCTGCTCTCCGGCATAGACGTGAAGTTTTCCCGCCAGCTGCTCCGCGAGTCCGTCGGCTCCCTCTTTCCCTCGCCAGCCACGTTCGATCACCAGCCGGATGTCATAAGGCTCCCACGCCTTGGCCGTTGCCGCGTCCACCGCGCCGGTGTCACGATCAAACAGCGGGCGCGGCTGGCCATCGGCCCCGCGCGGGCCGAAGACCGCCTCGAACGAGCCGATCTGCCCGCCTCGCCCCAGCACCTGCTCCATCCCGCAGAAATCGTCGTACCAGATCAGGGTCTGCCCGCCGTTCCGCGCCAGCGGCCTGCGCGCCCCGGCATCGTCCGTGTACATGTTCGCGCCCTGCGCGTAGAGGTCGATGCGCTGGAAGTCGCGGAAGTCAACGGGGTCGGGCACATGCGACCAGCACGCCGCGAACTGCTCGGGATATTTGACCGTCAGCCACAAGCTCGACCACCCCCCCGACGAGATTCCCGAGACGTGGCGCGTCACCGGCCCGCCCGTACGGAACCGGCGGTCCACCTCTGGCAGGAGTTCCTCGATGAGCATCTTCCCCCACGGCCCGTTGTTGGCGGAATCAGCAAAGACGCTGTGCCCTGTGCCGCAGGTAGGGTCCGGGCAGATGAGCACGCAGTCGTGGATCTTCCCGTCCTTGTCGGCCACAACGCGCGACAAGGGCCGGATGTCGCGGTGCGTGCCGCCGAAGCCGGAGATCATCACCACACTCGGCCACCGGCGCTCCGGCTCATCGGCCCATCCCGAGGGCAGGCAGACCGAAGCGCGGACGCGGTAGTCGCGCCCGTGAAACGCCGAGAGCAGTTCGGAGCGCACCTCCACGAGCCGCACATCCTCCGATTCCGTGAACGCGGCCTGGCCGACCTGCTCGGTCAGCCGAAGTTCGATCTCGCTGCCGTCCGCCGCTGCTCCCGGGTCGAACCGCACCTCAACGGGCTTGCTGTAGAGGTCCCCCGGCCCCTGACCCGGCGATGGATGGTCCACTGCGCGCCGAACCACCGCCTGCGCCCAGTATGTGCCGGGCTTGATCGCCGCGAACGGGAGGGGGAAGGACATCACGGTGCCGCCGACCTCGATCGGCGCGCCCGGCACTATGCCCGAGACGTCGAGCGCCAAGGTTTGAGCGGGCGCGAACCAGTTGGTCATCTGCTGGCGGGGTTCCGGGCGAGCAGCGCGCCCCAGGACAACATACACCCGCCCGGAGTACGGCACTCTTTGCAGGTGCTCGTCCATCACCAATCTGAACTTCGCGCCCGCCGGAGGGAGTGCCGGGGCGATGTGAGCGCCGTCCTGGCTGAGCGCAGAGACCGGGAGCACGGCGATGATCGCGACGAGTAATGCGAGTACGCGAAGCATGGGGGTCTCCCGGCAGGTCGGTCAAGGGGATGAAGTCATGCGGATTCGGTGACCCCTCCGCGTCCGCGAGAAGACTATCACCGCACCGGGGGCAGAGAACACGGAGGCACTTACTGGTCCATGTACTGCCGTGATCGCCGGAATCTGCCGACGAGAGCGCGCGAAAAAGGCCCCGGCAGCAAGGCCGGGGCCCTTCGGAGGCAACCTCTCGCGAGACGCTTGTCGCTCGTTACGGGCAGCCCGTGAACCACGCGCTCAGGAACAGGAAGATGTCCTGCACATCCGCCGTGCTGTTGTCGTTGAGGTCGACTGCGCAGGTGCCGTCCCCACCGACGGGCAGGCCGCCCGGCTCCGTCTCGGGGTGCTTCTGGGTCGCCACAAGGAAGGCGAAGTCCGCGCCCACGGATTGCCAGTCAGGGATCTGCCGGCCCGGTGCGATCTCCTTGCCGGAGTCAATCTTCACGATGTTCCCTTCCGTGCAGGGCTCACACGGCCGCCCGACGTGCGCGAAGTACGCTCGCTCGGCCGAGGAGAAGGTGTCACGCACCGAGATCGACGCCCAGAAGTTTCCGCCCGGCTCGAGCACAAGCGGATTCGGCCAGTCGCAGAAGATCACCTTGTAGGCTCGCACGTTCGTGGTCCCGACCCGCAGTCCCGTGAAGCCAAGGTCGATCACCTGGTCCGCGACGCGCTGGTAATACGGCGTACCTCCCGGGAGCGCGAAGTCCGGCTCGCGGCAGTCATTCTCGTAGATCTCAAGGTGCGCCTCGAAACTGATGCAGTTGGTGTAGATGTAAGCCTCAAGGTAGCACACCGTCTCCGTGTCGCACGTCTTGATCTGGAACTGGTCGGCAGCGCGCGAGTTGCGCGGAGTCAGCGTGGACTTCTCGGAGCGGGTGCCGAAGACCGTGTGCGGCGGCTCAGGAGTCGGGTCATCGGCACCGCCGAAGTCGGGCGTGCCGTTGTTCCAGATGATCGGGCACGACTCCCCGATAATGCAGAACTCAAGGTCCGCGCAGGGGTGACAGCAGCCGTCAAAGTTCTGCCACTCCCCCTCGCCCTCCATGAACACGGGCCTCATGCCCATCACCGTCGGGATGGGTGGGTTGCCCGGCTCGCCGACGGTCGCCCAGAACGCCTCGAACTCGTCATCGAACACGGGCGCGATCGCGACAAGCGATGCCCAGTACGAGCCGCCCTTGAGCCAGAAGCAGTCGAGGAAGAACTGGAACTGGTAGAGCGCAAAGCCGTCGGGCACCGCCTGGATGAACGCCGCGCACTCGGAATCAAACTCCTCGATCAACTCGCCGGGCGAGCCGTCGCAGTCCTTGTAGATCCGGAGTTTGGCCCGCAGGGACAGCAGCGGGTTGCTCTGCTTGACGAGCATCTGGCCGGTGAACGTCGTGATCCGGTGCATGCTCGATTCGCACAGGTAGAAGTCGTCGGCGGACTTGATGACCGGGCCGTCGGTCGAGGTCCGGTCGAACGACCACTCGCCGTTGACCTGGTCCCAATCGCCCGTGGTCCAGAGCGAGTACACCTCCTGAACCTCATCGGAGTTGTCCTTGCACGGGCACTCGATCTCGCAGCACTCGCCCGTCGCGGCCAGGCAGATCGGCTCTGAGTACACCGCGTCGCATTTCTCGCTGGTCTCCGGGCATGTTGGACCCGAGAGGTCCGAGTAGTTGACGCGGACGCGGTAGCAACTCGCGTCGTCCACCGGGTCGAAAGACAGAATCTCGAGGCACGAGGCCGTCTCACCGGGAATATCGACCCAAGCGCCGATCACCGGCTCCGTCTGCTCCTGCCACTGGTAGCAAAGCGGCCCGTCGCTCGCCTCGATATCGCAGCACAGCAGGATCCGCGAGCCGGGGCAGTACAGGCAGTTGCCAAGCGCGTCCATCAGGCCCGAGTCGCACTCGAGTTCGCACGCGATGAGTTGCGGACGCACGTCCAGGCAGCCGCAGTCGGAGGCTACCCACGGGCACTTGTCGAGGTCATTCGGCGTGCAGACCCGGATTCGGAAGAAGTAGCACTGCTCATCCCCCGCTTGCGCGGAAGGCACGCAGTGCTCGAAGGTCAGCGGGCTGCCAGCCGACCAGGTGCCGCTGGCGACGATCTCGCCATCGCCCGCGGTCTCGCACGTCGGCTTGCGGCGCCACTCCCAGCACAGGCCGGTCGTGCCCGCATAGGTGACGGTCGCATCGAAGCATTGCGGCGATCCCTCGCACACCGCCGCGTCAACCGGGTTGACCGTGAACACCGGCTGCGGCCGAACCGTGAGCGAGCAGTTCGCCGAACGCGCCACGCATGTATCCTCAACGCAGTACGCCTTGACGTAGTAGTTTCCCGCCAAAGCGTTGGCCTGGGCCGCGCTCAGGCCGTCAAGGTCCCAGACGATGCACGTCGAGTACTGGTTGCCGCCCAGGGGAAGCGTCGTGATCGTCACGCCCGCAAGGCTTCCCGTCGTGACCACGATGTCGTCAGCCTCGGAGTTCTGGTTGCCCAGGTTCTTGTACCACGTCACAACCGGGACGCACCCCGCCGGCGCAATGACGGTGTAGCAGCAGTCCTGCACTCCACCGATGCCCGCCGAACCCCCGCCGCAGACCGTGGCGCTGCCGCCGCCGGTGATGGCCGGCGGGCAATAGACCGTGAGTTGCGCGCAGGTGCTGGTGTTCTCTGTGCATTCAGAGCCCGGATCGCCGTCGCACAGGCTCACGACGACGTAGTAAAACCCGTTGTCGTCCTGTGATCCTGCGGGGTCGCCCGGGCACTGCGCGCGGGCCGGCAGGAACCGCAGAGTGCTGTTGGTCTGCCCGGGGATCAGCGTGCCGCCGCTCCCGACTCCGTCGCACGCGGTCGCGCGTCGGTACCACTGATAGCAGAGATCGCCAGACCCTGAGGCCGTGACGCTGATCACCACCGGCGTGCCGTCGCACACCGATGCGCCGGCGGGTTGGCTGGTGATCATCGGCGGCGAGCCGACGGTGATGCATGTACACGCCGCAACCTCGGCGACGCAGTTGCCATTGAGTTCAAACTCCGGGGGCGGCGGCTGCGTGTCGCCGCAGGACTGCCTGCGCGCCACCGCGTAGAAGCAGCCGGAGTTGGCAGCGGTCGCGTTGTTGATGCACAGAATGTCACCGGTCACCACCGAGATGTTCGGGAACGAGGCTGACGGTAGTTGCACATCGCCCGAGCCGGGGATTGTGGCCGGCGGGCAGGGCTGAGCGTTGTTATTGCGGCGGTACCACGTCACCGTGAACTCGCCCGGGCAGGTTGAGGTCAGGTTCGCGTCGATAAAGACGTCGTCGCCGATGCAGTAGGTGCAGCCCTCGTTCTCAACCAATCCGGTCGTGGTCGCACAATCGAGCACGGCCGGATCGCCCGTCCCGCGGCTCAGGCACGCCAGTTCGAGCGCTGCGGTGATCGAGGTGGTCGTCTCGTCCGCGCCCATGTCCGACTGGCACTCCGACGGCCGCAGTGTCTGTGAGACCGCGGGCGAGTCCGTGATCAGTGGGTTGCCGTCGCGATCCGAGAAGCCATCGGTCGGCGACGTGTCATCGGTCGCGGCGTTGTCGTCGTAATCGCCGCGGCAGTGCCCGCTCAGTTGCGAGCACGGCTCAAAGAACTCCGACAGCAGCGAGTTCCACTGGCTCGTCACATCGGTCACGCCTGCGAAGAAGTCGTCCGACTCCATGTCGAGGGCGCGATCGATCGCGGGCGAGCACGCCAGCAGGTGGACATTGCCGCCGACGGCATCCGTCAGCAGGGGGTTGCAGTTGATGTTGCCGCCAAAGCCCGCCAGCGCATTGAATGCGGCGATGTTCGCGATCTCCACATCGGAGAAGCGCACCCGTACCTGGGGAGGCAGCGGGAGCAGGAAGGCCTGGTCTGAGATTGGGTTGGCCCACAGGTCACCGACGATCGAGTTGCGGATGATCACCGGATCAGAGGACTTGGTTGAGAACTGGATGGCTCTACCTGTCCCGCGGATGTCGGCGATCGTGGAATGAATGATCGCCGACCCTGCTCCGCTGTTGAAGATGCCGGCACCCAGAGGCGCGCTGTTCCCCGTGAACGAGCAGTTGTAGACGACCGGACGCCCGCCGCCCAGAAAGAGCGCACCACCCTGACCTCCCACGGCTGTCGCGGTGTTCAACCGGAGAATGCAGTCGTCAAACGCTACATCAGCATTATTGTCGACATACACGCCGCCGCCGGAAGGGGACGTGTTCGACTGGATCGTGCATTGGCGGAACAAACTGCGCTGCGAGCCGGTCATCCGTGCGGCGCCGCCGAAGTTGGCCCCCGTGTTATTGAAGAAGAACGAGTTCACGATCTCCATGTTGGTCTGCTCGCTCAGGATGGCACCGCCATCGGCCTGAGTCGTCGAGTTCGCCTCTCCCGCGCCGGGGCCGCCAAACGTGCAGGCGAACATGGTGACAAGGCCGGACTGCTCGCCCTGGAAGGCACCGCCGCCCGTCTCACTGCCGCCGACGATCGGCGACTGTGCTTGATTGCCCCTGAAGACGACATTGGTCAGCGTGCGGGTGCCCGGGCCGCCAACAAACATCCCACCGCCCTCGCCGGCGATGTTGTTGGTGAATGTCGTGGTGATAGTCGGACCAGTGGCGGAGCGCATGAACACGGGAGCCGAGGCGTTCCCGCCGCCACTCTGGCGTGGCTCGGCCCAGAATCCGCCGCCAAGGCCGTTTGCGGGCGGAAGGGTCGCGCCAGCGCGATTCGTAGTGAACGTGCATCCGAGGACCACCGCGATGTCGCTCGACGCAACACCGCCGCCACGCTGCAACGCCTGGTTGCCCGTGAACGTGCAGCGCGTGAGCCGGAAGAAGGCGTTCGCTTCGACAGGCGGGTTTGACGTTGCGGAGGAGCGATTGCCGTCCTCAAACCGGATCGCACCGCCATCGGCGTTCGCGAAGTTATTGTTGAACGCGCAGTTGGTCGCCTCGAATCGGCTCGGGGCACCCGTGCCCGAGGATGTCGATTCCACGAACACCGCGCCGCCCGATCTGTTCGTGCCCGTGTCCGCGCGCCCATCCTGGAGTGTCAGGTTCGTCAGCGTGAGCGTTCCGCCGTTCTCGACAAAGAAGAAGCGAAACTTCGGCGCGGCATCGGGCGAGACCCGGATCAGCGAATCGCCTGTCAGCGTGCTCCGCCCGATCACGTTCAGGACATTCCCCGCCGCGACCTTCTCGAACGCCGCCACGTCAGTGCCGAACTCGTCGGCGTTCAGGATCGAGTATTGACCGCAGACATAGACCGTCGGCACGCCGTTGGCCAGCGCGTACCGCACCGCGCACTGCAAGCGACGCCCCGCTTCCTCGGCTTGGGGACTCCCCGCGGCATCTCCCAGCGGCGCGCCCGGCACGAACAGGCACGTCCCCGGCGCGCCCGTGCATCCCCCTGGGTCCACACAACCTATCCCGCCCGGGATGGTGCATCCAAATGGAATCGCGCCACCCACACACGGGCAAGCCGCGGTCGGCACGCATGTGCTGCAATCGATGTTCTGCGCGAGCGCCTCTCCGTGGAGGATCACTGCCGCACCGATGCCCACGAGTGCTGCGATGCGCCGACAACGAGCGAAGAAAGGTGTTGCAGAGTTCACGGACGATCCTCCAGTTAGGCCGAAGCAGACCGCGGCAGCCCTTGAAACCCATGAGCGGTGCCGCGCAGAAATGGCCTGATGCTGGTGTATCCGACTGGTCGCCGAGCAACAATCCCCTGAACAGGGCATTTTTGACCGAAAGTGGTGGTATTTGAATTACATACTAACCAACTCAGGCGGTATTTTAATGTGATTCGTACCCCCAGAACAATGGAAAAAACGAGAGAGTATGCCACAAATTGGTTACTACTTGGTCACGATGGAGGCTGGTAGCAAGCCCTGAATAGGTGGATGTATCATCCAGTTCCGCGCGAACATGGATACTTTCTCTAAGTTTATATCTTGACTGTAGTTATGACTTCTGACCTTCCAATGGTCGATCGATCCGCGTCAAATCTCCTGCGTCTCTTGTCGCGCCGCAACGCCCCAACGCCTCTCGCGTCGAACTTCACACGTTTGCGAGCTGCTACTGGCTGTGCCTAGAGTTTGGTTCCGCGCATCACAACTCCCCTACCCCCTTCCCCAAACCGAGCATGACCGTGAACACCTTCCGTTGCCGACTGATCACCCGAGAAGCGCTCGTCCTCGATGAGCCTGCTGTTGCCGCGATCATCCCCGCCTGGGACGGGCTTTTCGGCGTCCTTCCGGGTCGCGCCCCGATCGTTGCTCAACTCGGTGCTGGGGAACTTCGCCTGGATTTCCCGGATTCGGGCTCGGCCCGGGGCGGCTCACGCGCGTTCTTCGTCGATGATGGCTTTGTCCAGATGGTCAACAACGAACTGACCATTCTTGCTGTCACAGCGACACCCGCCGAGGGACTCAGCGAGTCCGACGCGAGCGCGGAACTGGCGGAGTTGTCCGCCCGAAACACCGAGAGTTTGTCGCAGGCCGAGCGGGACCGCGTCCGCGACCGTCGCCAGCGAGCATCGGCGAAACTGCGCACGGCCCGCTCGTTCAAGGCGCGCGGCGCGATCTGACTTGTTGAGTTCCTCATACGGATATTGCGCGGCCGTGTGAGCCGTGCATTCGCGCGCCCCCATCTCGCGCACGAACTGCGTCACGTCCGTCACTGATGTTCGCGCGTTATCGGTCGGCTACCCAGCCTTGCCCTGCCCGCTGCGCAACCTTGGCGCATCGCCCGCGACACGACCTCCGCGAAGGCGTTTGCTGCGCCCGGATCAGACTTGAAAAGTTGTGCTCGGTGCGAAGCGGCGCGCAGAATCAGGCGATCCGCGGGGTGCAGCGCAGCCTCCGCGCCCACTCGCACATGCCGCATGGTCCATTCAGTTGTTGCCCGCGCGTGTGCCGATGGTCGCGGCAGACGGAGACGTGATCGCACACCGGATCGTCGGATTGCGTTCTCGTCATCCGTGCTCGTGTGTTCCTCATCCCGATGCGGCCAATGAGGCCTGGAGCCGGCTCTTCAAGACGGTGGCGCGGTGCCACGGCCCTTGCCCGGACTGCGGGTCTCTGCACATGCTCTTGAAAGGAGCGACTCTCATGACCACCTGCGTACATCCGACCAACTCGATCCCCGGCACGATTCCTTATGGAGCCACCGGCTTCTACCCCGGCATCCTGGGGACCAACCCGTTCGCCGGACCAACCCTCCCCCACGCCCAGCCCAACTTCATCCAGCCATTCACAGGCTTCTCGAACTGCCAGCAGTTCCCTGTGAACCAGTTCCCTGTGAATACCGTGCCGTTCAACGGCTTCCCGGCACCTCAGCCGAGCGGCTTCGCCGGCGCTACGCCGTGGACCAACCCCTACGCGTTCACCCCCGCACCGTGGAGCAACGGCTACCCCATCAGTAATCCCTACGCCCCCACGCCGACCTGGAACCCCTGGAGCGCGGGCACCTTCAACGCGTTCAATCCCGCCTCGCAGTTCTCCACTTCCAGCGCCACACCCACTTTCTTCTCACCGTGCCCGACGACTCAGGTCAACGGATGGAACACGCCGACCTTCCCCGGCACCTCACCCTTCAACTTCGTGCCGAACACCCCTTGGCAGACGCCTTGGACAACCGGCTTCAACTCGCTGCCCACCACCAACTTCAACACCAACCCCTTCATCGGCGGCTACACCCCCACGCAGTTCGCGCCAAACTTTGTCAACCCCCTCACCACGGGCTGGCAGAGCCTCGCCGCGGCCATCAGCACGCTCTCCCAGCCCGCAAACTGGTCCGCGCTGAGCACAACTCCCGCGACCACCCCGTGGGGCAACTTCAACCCCGCGCCCTTTGCCGGCGTCTTCCCGACTTTCGGAAGTTACAACCCCTCCGGGTTCAATCCAGTTTCGTTCCCGCAGAACGTGGCGACTCCCGCTGCTAACTTCCTCCCATTCTTCAACACCCAGCCGAACACACCGTTTGGTTACCCAGGCTTCTTCCCGGGATGCTTGCCCGGCTTCCCCACCGGGTTCACCAACTCGCCCTGGAATGCAGGTACCCCCAACTTCAACGGGTTCAATCCGATGAACGCGGCGCCCTTCTTCCAGAACCAGATTGCCAATCAGGGCACACCCGGCTTCACCCCGGGCGTTCCCACCAACTTCACGCCCGGCGCGCCGACCAACGGCATCCCGGCGACCCGGACCAATGTTCAGAACAATGGCGACGGCTCGTACCGCAGCGCGACCTGAGCCACGCCCACCCGAACACTCCCAGGACATTGCCGCATGGTTGCGGCCGCAGACTGCGCACGGATGCGCTTGCACCCCGGGCACTCATGCCCGGGGTGTTCTTCTTTACCGACGCTTGGACATCGCGCGGTCAATCTCGCGCTTCGTCTCGCGCTTGGCGATGGCCTCGCGTTTGTCGCCGCGGCTGCGCCCGCGTGCGAGGCCGATGAGCAGTTTCGCCTTGCCAGTTTTGAAGTAGATCTTCAGCGGCACGACCGTGACGCCTTTCTCATCGGTGGCGCGGACGAGTTTGAGCAACTCGCGCTTGTGGCAGAGCAGTTTGCGCGTCCGCGTCGGTGCGTGCTGGCCCACGCTACCCGCCGGACCCGCGGGCGGGTATTCGGCGATGTTCACGCTGTGCAGCCACATGCCCGGCTCGGCAAACCGGCCCTTGCTGAACTTGCCTTTGTCGCCGGTGCCGACGCGCCGGGTGCCGTCCTCGACGCGCACATACCCCTCCGCGAGCGAGACCTTGCCACCCCGGATCGACTTGACCTCCGACCCCCACAGGACCATGCCGACCTCAACCGTCTCGATGATCTCGTAGTCGTGACGGGCCTTGCGGTTCTCGATCGTCCGGGCCTCTTCGCCGCTGGCGTCCTTGCTTGATTTCTTGCCGCCCTTGGCCATGTGGACAACTCTACGCGGCGCGCGGCCGCCTACTCCGGGAGATGGTGGGTTCGAGCCGGAAGTCAGAAAAACGGAGACACCCATTCCGATTGGGCGGCGGGGCAGGCTCTATGTGGATAACTTGCCGGTTCTGGATATCTGGGTAACGAAACGCCCGCTTCAAGCAATCTTGGCCACGCTCGGGTAGACTGCTCGCCTCTTCTCCTGGGAGGCCCGTCAGGGATCCTCCACACAACGACGGGTGTGGGCGGCGTTCAGCGCCGCCCGCATCGTTTTTGGCGTCAATAGCGCGGAACTTCCGGGTCGACATCCACCGACCACAACTCGATCCCACCCGCCATCGACCGGACGCTCGAAAATCCCATTGCACGCAACGCCGCGGCGACCCGGAGCGACCTTTGCCCGTGGTGGCAGTAGACAATCACAGGCCGGTCTCTCCCGCCCTCATCATCTTCGAGTTCGTCCGCCCGGCGCTCGATCTCGCTCAGCGGGATATGCACCGCGCCCTCGATGCGGCACAAACCCCACTCGTCATCGCGCCGGCAATCGAGCAGCAGTGGCCGCTCCTGTTCGCCTTTGCTCACATCGATCTTCGCTTCGCGCGGCGTCACCTCCCAGTCCGCCCGGAACGGGTATCCCGCGGGAAGCCCCCTCGCGTCCAGGCCACTGCGCGACATCAGCGGGCACCAGGCTTGGGCTCGGCGCGAGGCGTGTTCGTGGTGGGCATGGCCCGCTGCGCAGGGCTTCGGGGCGGATCAAGCAGCCCCGCACGAGCCGCCTGCTGCCAGGACGAGCCGGGCGCACGCTCGTAAGGCTCCAGCCCGTTGTCCACGGTCTTCCACATGCCGGCTCCAAAGAGTCGGATCGGGAACATCAGGATGTCCCCCGCCGCGGCGAGAGGGGCGACAAGCGCCTCGCCGACCTGCGCATCGGTGCTCTCGGAGGTAATGCTGTCCAGCGCGGTTGACGCGTTGGGGAACTTGCCCGCCCGGCGCGGGATGCCGCCATCGTATTGCAAACTGCGCGTGTAGATCGGCTGGTGCTCGGGCTGCGCGCTGTGCGCGGTGACTACCGTAAGTGCCCAGTCCGAGCGGTCCAGCGACCGGGTGGCGGGGCCCGGATCGGTCTCATCGGGCGGCACGGACATGGGTGCGGGCGGGAAGAACTCCGCGGGAGCCCACGCGCGCGAGATCGAAGAATCCGGGTTGGTCCGGTGCCATCTCGAACACCCGCCCGCCGCGGCTTGGAGAGCGCACAGCCCGCAGGCAACCACTGTCAGTCTTGCGTTCATGCGGGCTCCGTGTGCAAAATGGTACGCGCCGTCCGTTCGCCGGGCCTTCTGCATCTGTTCTATCCGTTCCAAATCTGTGCATCTGCGTTCCCGGCTTTCTCTGCTCCGCCTGCGCTCCCTCTGCTCGCGCTGAGTTCCTTCCGGCTCAGTCATCATCACCCGAAGGCCGATCCTTTCCGAGCACCATCTTGACAGCCTCGCGCGCGGTGTGCTCATCGAACCCCCGCCGGGCCAGAAACCCCAGCACTCGCCGCTTCTTGGCGTCCGTCTCCAGCCCGGGCGCGAGTTTGCGCACCTGTGACTTCGCCGCAATCACTGCAAGTTCAAGCGGCGTCTCGCGTCGCGACTTGACCGCCGCGTCAGCCGCCTTGCGTGCCTCACCGGAGTTGATCCCCCGCCGTGCCACCCGCGCCACCACGCGCATCCGGCCCACGGGCTTGGCCGCTTCATCCGAGGCCACCTTCTCCGCGAGGCGTGAGTCGTTGATCCAGTTGAGTTGCTCGAAGCGCTGGGTGATCCGCTTGGCGGCTTCCGGCTCCGCGCCCGCCCGGCGCAGCAGCACCATCGCCTCCATCCGGCTGAGCGGGCGGACCGCCAGGCGCGCTTGCAACTTGAGCCGCCCGGCGCAGTTCGCCGCGGCCTGCCGCAGTTTCGCCAGCGCTGGCGCATCCAGCCGCTGCCCGATGTGCAGATCGAGTTCCGCCGCGGCATCATCATCGATGCGCCAGGGCTTGTGGCCCCGCGCCCTGATTGAGATGCAGCCGGGCTTGGCGGGGTCGGGCCGGACCTCCGACAGCACGATTTCTCGCTCCGCGTCCGCCGCCCCGTCCCGGCGCGACCGCCCGAGCCCACCGCCGCCGGGACCATTGCGGCCAAAGCGGCTCATGTGATCTGGTCCAGCAGCGAGCCCAGTTCGCCAATCGCCTTCTGGTCACCCGCTCTGTTGGCCGCTGACAGTCCAGCCCGAAGTGTCGCCGCGGCCTCGTCGGTGCGTTCCAGCGCGATCAGAGACATGCCCTTGTGGTAGTAGGCGTAGAGGTATGCCGCATCGGCAGCGATGCACCGGTCGTAAAACCCGACCGCCTGCGCGTGGTGCTCCGCCGTGCCGACCTTGGCGTGCTCCTGAGCCAGGCCATAGAGCACAAACGGGTCGCCCGGGTCGACGGCGAGCAGGGCACTGAGTTTGTCAAAGCGGGAAGACATGACGCGGCTCGCATAGGACCCACAGGACCGAGAGTACCCATGGCACTCAGTGGTTTGAACTATGCTACCGCGGTCATGCCCGGCCCAGTCGCGCCGAGCAGGGCCAATGTGTCAGAAACATCGTCACGGGTGGAGATATCCATGCACGGCATCAAGACGGTCGGCATCATCGGGGCGGGCCAGATGGGAGGAGGCATCGCCCAGGTCGCGGCGCTCGCGGGCTTCAAGACCATCGTCTACGACGCCTTCCCCAAGTCGCTCGCCCGGTGCAAGGCCGACCACGAGAAACGCATCGCCCGTGAGGTCGAGAAAGCCAAACTCACCCAGGCCGATGCCGATGCCGCCCGCGAGCGCCTGCAATACGTTGCCTCCCTCGAACCCTTCGCCGATTGCGACATCGTCATCGAAGCAATCGTCGAGGATGTCAAGGTCAAGACCGCGCTGTTCACGCAACTCGCAGAGATGTTCGCACGCATCCCCGGCAGGCAGATCCTCGCGACCAACACCAGCAGCATCTCCATCACCGAGATCGCGGCGAGTTGCAACAACATCAAGGGGCCGAGCGTTCCGGCCTCCGAGCAGATCATCGGCATGCACTTCTTCAACCCGGTGCCGGTGATGAAACTCGTCGAGGTGATCCGCGGCCTGGCCACCAGCGACGAAACCACCCGCCGCACTATCGCCCTCGCCGAGGCGATGGGGAAGACCGCCCTTGCCGCACACGACCGGCCCGGCTTCGTTGCCAACCGCGTCCTGATGCCCATGATCAACGAGGCCTTCTA